>NZ_AKIY01000013.1 GCF_000282615.1 Bradyrhizobium sp. YR681
CCGCCGCTACCGGCTCGACTCCATCGAGGGTCGCCCGACCGCCGAGGAGGTGCGCGTCAATCGCACCCTCACCCCGCAGCAGATGGCCGAAAAATACCGCACCGACCGCGACCACGCCCATGAAGGGCCGATGTTCGGCTATGTGAAGCGCGCCCATCCGCACGCCGGTGATGATGCGATCAGGCAGGCCATCATCACCGCCGTCAGGTTCGAGGATGCCACCTTCGCGCACTTCAACTGGAACGGCGATTTCTGGGAGTGCGTTGTGCGCGCCGTCGCGCGCGCGGCCGCTCAATATCCGGACTTTCTCGAGACGACCTATCGCGACGCCCGCAACAACGTCGCCTACTACTACAAGTGAGCTAGAAGCACAGCGTGGTGACGAGCTTGCCCTGCTTGTCCTTGATCGCATAGGGGCAGCGCAGCCGCTCCAGCGCCTGCTTGGCGTCCGCGTCGCCGAGCGCCGCGGCGCGCTCGTAATAGGCCTTTGCGGCGTCCTTGTCCTTCGGACCGCCGCGGCCCTCCTGGGCGAACGCGCCCATCCGCTCCAGCGCGCCGGGATGGTTTTGCGCGGCCGCCTTCTCGAACAGCGCGCGCGCTGCGACGTCGTCCTTTGCGCCACCGTCGCCTTCGGAGAGCATCAGGCCGAGCTGGTACTGCGCCTCCGCATTGGTCTCGGCGGACTTGGCCAGCAGCGCGCGGGCCTGGGCGGGATCGGCCGGCGCGCTACCTCCCGTACCGCCGAGCGCGGCAAGATTGCTGACCCCGCGGGGATTGCCTGATTGCGCCGCCTTCTCGAACAGCTTCCGCGCTTGCGCCTCGTCCCTGGCAACGCCTGCACCAGTGCCATAGAGCACGCCGAGCTCGACCATGGCCGCGCTCGATCCCTTGTCGGCCGCCTTGCGCCAGGCGGCGATCGCCTCCGCCGTCTGGCGGCCGGCAGCGTAGGCGCGGCCCAGCTCGAACATCGCGCGGCGCGAGGAGCCTGCCGCCTGCTTGCAGAACTTGATGGCGGTCGCGACGTCGGAGGACGCGATCTCCGCCACGCCCTTCACGTCGGCCGGCTTGTCGGGATCGCTGGGATCGGCGGCGACGCGGTCGCACAGGACGAGGTCGGCCGATTGCGCATGCACAGCCAGGGGCGCGGCAAGCGCGAGGATGATGGCAAGGAGATAGGTTCGCATGGGCGCCACGTTGCGTCCCCGTCCCGGCAAATTCAAGGCTCGAGTCCTGACTGGCGGAGAACGGGCACGACCTCGGGCGACGCCAGATAGCGCAGCAGCCGATCCGCGGCGTCGGCCTGCTTCGCGTTCGCCATGCGGCCCGCGGAGAACACGGCCGGCGTCTGCAACTCGTGCGGAACGGGGCCGACCACCGCGATGCCCGCGACCTGCTTCAGCTCGCTGACCTGCTGCACGGCGAGGTCAGCCTCGCCGCTGACGAGCCGCTCCGCCGTAAAACCCTGCTCGACGATGGTCGCCTTGGCGTTGATCTCGGCCGCGATCCCCATCCGCACGATCAACCGGGCGAAGTAGACGCCGCTTGCGCCCAGCCGCGAATAGGCGATGGAGCGCGCCGCCAGCAGCGTCGTGCGCAGCGCGGCTTCGCTGCCGATATCGGGATGCTTCTGCCCTGCCCGCACAGCGATGCCGACATAGGAGCGCGCCAGATCGGCCGCGCTCCCGGCGATCACGCGGCCCTCGCCGATCATTTCGTCGAGCCCCTCGCGTGTCAGGATCACGAGATCCGCAGCCTCGCCGTCACGCAGCCGCCTGAGCAGTGCCAGGGTCGGCGCGAAATCCGCGTCGACGTGAATCCCGCTGGCGGTCTCGAAGGCGGACGACAGGCTGCGCATCGCACCCATCAGGCCCAGCGTCGAGAGCATGCGAATTTTTTCCATGGACTATTCCTGTCGCGATCAGGCGCGGTGCATCAGCTTGAGCGCGGCGGTGAGGCGCAAGGAGCGCTTGCCTGCGAGCGCCGTCGCCTCCAGCACCGCCTGCTCGGCGTCATACGTGCCGGAGAAGCCGATGCCGACCTCGTGGCCGCCGAAGATCGGATCGTCCTTGGCCGGCGTGTGCTCCTGGTTGAGGATCTGGCCCTTCCAGCGCCCGTTCGCGGCGGTATAGCTGCCGAGATAGTAGAACGCGGCATCGCCGCCGAGGATGCGGCCCCGGTTGAGCAGCATCACGCCGGTCAGGCCGCCATCGACGCCGTCGAGCATGCGCAGGTGGATCGAGTAGAGCCCATCGGCAATACCGGCCTCGCCGACGCCGCCGGCGATCGGCACTTCGTCCTCCGTGATCGGCGTCATCACCGACTGGAAGGGCACACCCGGCAGCTCCTTCAGCTCACCCTTGAAACGATAGAGATCGCCGTCGGGCCAGCCTTTCGCCAGCAGGGTCGCATCATCGGTGCCGGCCATGGCGCGGTAGTTCGGGTCAGGGTTGTGGCGGACGGTCTTGATCACGACGTCGACGCCGCCCTCGATCTTGTCGTAGCTGCCGATATGGGCGAAGGCCGAATTGCCGCCGAGCATCTTGCCATTGCCGGCATGCATCACGCTCCGGCCGACACTGTCGCCGAGCTGAAATCGAACCTTGTAGAAGCCTTCAAACACCAGCCGTCCCCGGCCCCGCGCGCATCCAGGGCCACTCTATCCCGCTTTCGACGGCGATGGACAAGTTTCAACGCGGACAGGCCCGGCAGGCCACAGGAACGCGCGTCATCAAAATGCAAAAAATCCGCCGGAGCCTTGCAGCTCCGGCGGATTGAGAGCCAACCCGGGCCAGCCCCCCAGCCCGGGCCGGGAGGATCTTAGGCCGCGGCCTTCTTGTCGGCGGGGACCGACGCGATCGTCTTCAGGATCTGCGAAGCGATCTGGTATGGGTCGCCCTGCGAGTTCGGACGGCGGTCTTCCAGATAGCCCTTGTAGCCGTTGTTGACGAAGGAGTGCGGAACGCGGATCGAGGCGCCGCGATCGGCAACGCCGTAGCTGAACTTGTTCCACGGCGCGGTCTCGTGCTTGCCGGTCAGACGCTTGTCGTTGTCCGGGCCGTAGACGGCGATGTGATCCATCAGGTTCTTGTCGAAGGCGGCCATCAGCGCCTCGAAGTACTCCTTGCCGCCGACCGTACGCATGTACTCGGTGGAGAAGTTGGCGTGCATGCCGGAGCCGTTCCAGTCGGTGTCTCCGAGCGGCTTGCAGTGGAACTCGATGTCGATGCCGTACTTCTCGGTCAGGCGCAGCATCAGGTAGCGGGCCATCCACATTTCGTCAGCGGCCTTCTTGGAGCCCTTGCCGAAGATCTGGAATTCCCACTGGCCCTTCGCGACTTCCGCGTTGATGCCTTCATGGTTGATGCCGGCCGCGAGGCAGAGGTCGAGATGCTCTTCGACGATCTTGCGGGCGACGTCGCCGACGTTCGAGAAGCCGACGCCGGTGTAGTACGGACCCTGCGGGGCCGGATAACCGGAAGCCGGGAAGCCGAGCGGACGGCCGTCCTTGTAGAAGAAGTATTCCTGCTCGAAGCCGAACCAGGCGCCGGCATCGTCGAGAATGGTGGCGCGCTTGTTGGAGGCGTGCGGGGTCTTGCCGTCGGGCATCATGACTTCGCACATCACGAGCACGCCGTTGGTGCGCGCACCGTCCGGGAAGACGGCGACGGGCTTCAGCACGCAATCCGAGCTGTGGCCTTCGGCCTGCTGGGTGGAGGAGCCATCGAAGCCCCAGAGCGGAAGCTGCTCGAGCGTCGGGAACGACGCGAATTCCTTGATCTGAGTTTTGCCGCGCAAGTTCGGAGTCGGCGTATATCCGTCGAGCCAGATGTACTCGAGCTTATACTTGGTCATTGAGCCTCTCTGTAGATGATGCGAAAGGTGGGGGCCCGGGGGCCCCCGCACGATTGTTTACCCGGCCACCATCGGCCGACCGTTTACAAGCATTTAACGTGCCAAAAGGCCGCACTGCGGGAGCTTCTCCACAGCGGCCGGGCTCTCCCCGCGGCCGGCCGGCCGTCCACAACGGCGTGCGTCATAGCGGCGCACCTTTGCGTGAAGCTGCACCGCAAAAATTCCGCGGAAAACGCCTGATTCTGGAGCAGGCCGGCCTGTGCCGGAGGTTGCCGATGAAACGCGCATCAACGTCCGGCAATATTCGCAAAGTCTCCGGCCCACCGCCGGCAACCTTCGCAATGGCTCAAGCGTTAGTCATCCAGCTGGTGCCTTGGAGGATGCAGAAAGCACGCTGCCTAGAAAATGAGCCGAAACTGATTTTCTTTTCAGCACTTCCCAATTGGGAGGGCGAGGCCGATATGGGGATTCCAGTAACCACAATCAAACGAGTCGCACGCACCATGGAGGCCAAGGCGCTTCGACCCGGGAGCAAATCGAAATGATGAACAATGGACTGAGTCAGGGATCTGCAAAGATCTATCAATTCCCTGCCGGGGGCCGCGCGGCTCTCGCCGGGCGCCGCTATGGCGAGACCCGCTATCCTGCCGATCACGCGTCGCTGTCCGCGAACGCCTCGATCTGCAGCGACAGCTGGTACCACCAGGACGCGGTCGACGAAGCAAAGCCCAAATGGGAACGCTAATGCCAGTGTTTGGTAAGATACCGCGGCGCTCTCCTGAGCGACCGACGGCAGTTTGAAAAAGGGTCGAAACAACGAAGTTTCGACCCTTTTTGATTCGTGCTGGCCTCGTGGCTAGATCCCGGGCTTTTCGATCACCGTGCAGGCCGTGACCGGCCGCTTCAGATGCTTGACCGTGGTCGCTCCGGTCTTGCCGATCCTCAGCGTGACCCCAGCCCCCGAATAGCGCGCGCCAGACAGCGTCAGCCGCCTCTCCAGCGTGGCCGGTTCGCCGTCGATCTGGAGGAAGGCACGATTGTCGTGGTCATAAAACCCGACGATGAACTGCGTACCATCGGTGCAGCGATAGGTTCGGAACGTCTGCGCGTCCGCCTGCCGTGCGCCCAAAACCCCGCCCGCCAGCATGGTGGTCGCCAAAACAATGGCCTTGTGCCGGCCCATGATTACCCCCTGAATGCACTCAAGGACGCCGTTCGTGCGCCCAGTGGAAACATAACCCAAGTTGATCTCATGCCAGATTCCCCCGCCCGCCACCTCGCCTTGCAAGGCGCCAGCAATTTCCGCGATCTCGGCGGCTATCCGACCATCGATGGCCGCACCACGCGCTGGCAGCACATCTTCCGCTCCAACCATCTCGGCCAGCTCACCACCGACGACATCGCGGTGGTCCGCGCGCTCGGCGTCAGAAGCGCATTCGACTTTCGCGGCGTCGAAGAGCGCACCGCCGGCGTCTGCGTCGTCGACGAGATCGCCGTGCATTCGCTGCCGATCGAGCCGACGGTGGTCGCCGCGCTGCGCGCCGAGCTCGCGAGGGGCACGCTGACCGCACCGGTCGCGCTCGAGATCATGCGCGAATCCTATCGCAACTATGTCCGCCACAACACGCACAGCTTTCGCGCGCTGTTCGGCCATCTGCTGGAAGACCGCGCGCCGCTCGTGATCCATTGCACCGCCGGCAAGGACCGCACCGGCTTTGCCAGCGCGCTGATCCTGCATGCATTGGGGGTCGGCGACGACGTCATTGCCGAGGACTATCTGCTGACCAACCAGCACTACAAGCGCGATGCAACGGCTGCCACCGATCTGCCTGACGATGTCCGCAGTGCAATCAGCAGCGTCGAGGCCTCATATCTTGCGGCGGCATTCGACGCGGTCGCCAAGGACTATGGCGATCTCGAAACCTACTTGCGCGACGGGCTCAAGCTCGGCACAGCAGAACGCACCGCGCTGAAGGCGCGCTATCTGCAGGCGTAGGCCGCACCGCCGGAGAACGACAATGCAAGGCAAGGTTCTGATCGTCACCGGGGCCCTCGGTGCTCTCGGCAAAGCGGTTGCGGAGGTCGCGCAGTCCCGCGGCGCACGGATCGCCGGCATCGACCACGCGCCCTCGCAGACACCGGCGATGCCTGAAAGCATCGAGATCGGCGGCGTCGACCTCTCCGACGCGGCGCAGGCGACGGCGGCGGTCGATGCCGCGGCAAAGCACTTTGGCCGTCTCGACGCCCTGATCAACATCGCCGGCGGCTTCGCCTTCGAGAGCGTCGGTGACGGCGACATCAAGACCTGGCAGCGCATGTATGCCCTCAACGTGCTGACCGCGCTCAACGCCTCGCGCGCGGCGCTGCCGCATCTCGCTGCGTCCAAGGCCGGCCGCATCGTCAACATCGGCGCCATGGGCGCGCTCCAGGCCGGCAACGGCATGGGCCCCTATGCTGCGTCGAAAGCCGGCGTGCATCGCCTCACCGAGGCGCTGGCCAGCGAATGGAAGGGCAAGGTGACGGTCAACGCGGTACTGCCCTCGATCATCGACACCAAGGCCAACCGCACGGACATGCCGAAAGCGGACTTTTCCAAATGGGTGACGCCGCAGGAGCTCGCCGAAGTGATCCTGTTCCTTGCCAGCGATGCTGCCAGCGGCATCACCGGCGCACTGATCCCGGTCGGCGGGCGGGTGTGATCAGTCCGGCACCAATAGCCGCAAATTGCCCTTGAAGCGGATGCTCTGCTTGCCGGCCAGCGCAATGCCCTCGCCATAGGCCGTTTCGTCGGTGTAGGTGCCGCTGAAGCCGATGGTCACGACCTTGCGGCCCCACACCGGGCGCTCGTCGAACGAGGGCGAGTGCTCCTCGTTGGTCAGTTCGCCCTTCCACTTGCCGTTGGCCGAGGCATAGGTTCCGTAGGCGAAGAAGAATGAATCGCCACCCCGCATGGTGCCGTCGCGCAAGACCATGACGCCTTGATTGCCGCCCTGAACGGCATCCAGCATCTCGATGCGAATGTGGTAAAGCCCGTTCCTGATTGTCATTGTCGTCAAGCGCCCGGCTGACCCGCCCGCAGGATAGCCGCACCACCCGTTCCCGATCAAATGGCGGAGAGCCCGAGTCCGATCCGGGCTAAACTGACAGCAACTGATTCTCCGATCGGATATCACCCGGACGCTTTCTTTGGAAACCGCGCTCTACCTGCCCGTCAAACGCTTCCTCGAAGAGCTCGGCTTCACCGTGAAGGGCGAGATCGGCGGCTGCGATCTCGTGGGCCTCAGCGCCGGCGATCCGCCGGTGGTGGTGATCGGCGAGCTCAAGCTCGCCTTCAATCTCGAGCTGATCCTCCAGGCGGTCGACCGCGCGCCTGCTGGCGACGAGGTCTGGATCGCCGCAAAAATGTCGGTGCGCGGCAAGGGACGAGAGAGCGACGCGCGCTATCGCAATCTCTGCCGCCGCCTCGGCTTCGGTATGCTCGGGGTAACCGAGCGCGGCCAGGTCGAGGTGCTGGTCAAACCGCCCACGGCCGCGCCGCGCCGCGAACCGAAAAAGCGCTCGCGGCTCGTTTCCGAGCATCAGCGCCGCCAGGGCGACCCCGTGCTCGGTGGCAGCACGCGCGCGCCGATCATGACGGCCTATCGGCAGCAGGCGCTGGCCTGCGCCTCGGAGCTCGCTGAAGGCCCGCGGCGCGTGCGCGAGCTGCGCGAACGCTGTCCCGATGCCGGCAAGATCTTGCTTAACAATGTGTATGGCTGGTTCGAACGCGCGGACCGGGGAATCTACGGGCTTACGGAGGCCGGGCACGCCGCGCTGAAGCGCTGGCCGCAGCAACGGGCTGGCGGCGACACCGGTGTCGCGTCACCGCCATGACACCCGACCGGTGCATAGCTGAGATGCCACACGGATTTCATATTGCAATGCAACATTCGCGGCACTAGGTATCCCGGCATCACAACGAGGCCGTTATGAACGCAGACTGGAATACCAAATATGGCACGCGGCGCGTGCGTCACGATCCGCCCACCCTGGACGAGGCGATTTTCGCCGCCGTCGGCATCACCGACGACCAGGAGCAGCAGGCCGAGATCGCCGCAGCGCTGATGGGGATGCCGCTCGATGTCGTTCAGGCCGAGGTGAAGAAGCAGGCCCGCACCAACAGCCGTATCACCGCCACGCGCGTGATCGCCGGCGAACAGGGCGCGCAGCGCTCCGTCGTGGTGGAACGCCGCGTCGTGCGCCGCTTCGGCAACGACAAGCGCACCGGCACCTGAGCGCTCATTTCACGACCTGAAATACAAAAGCGGACCGGTTTTGCCGGTCCGCTTTTTGATTCCGGCCTGCCTTTTGGCTCAGGCGGCGCGATTGCCATACATGCTGGAAATGATCTTCCAGCAAGTCGAGTTGAAGCTGAGAAGAGCGCGTCCAGCCGCGAACGGCGAGGCCGCAAGATCAGCAAGCTCGGCCTCGGGCGTCTTGGCGAGTTCGATCGTGCCGGTCGATTCGCCATGACGGAACTGCAGATTCGCGCCGAACTTCCTGGCAAGCGCCCGCATCGCGTGATTCTCGGCGCCCGTGGTGATGCGCAGGCGCTTGTAACCTTTCCAGCGCGCTTCCGCGATCAGACGGCTGAACAGGATGGTCCCGACGTTCTGCCGTCGCGCAGAAGCTTCGACGCTGAAGGCGACTTCCGGCAGCGAATCGCCCTCCGGCGGATGAAGCTCGGCCGCACCGCGAACCACGCCGTCGACAATATAGGCAACGATCACAGTGCCGTCCTCGGCGCAGCGGGCTGCGTAACGCTCGATGAAGCTGTCGTCGAGAAAGCCGTTGAAGCGGTCGTGCCGGCTTCCGGCATCGAGCCTCAGCAGATGATCGCGCAGAAGCGGCAATTCTTCCTGCTGGCTCAGGGTCCGCACATAGCCCGGAACGGACGTTGCGCGGGTCGTCTCTTCAAGTACCACGTCAAAACTCCTCTTGGTGTCCCTCGAGGAGGCGTTCGAATCCCTAGACCCCCTATATTGTGCATCGCAACAAATTTTTCAAGACGGGAACCTGCCCAAGTTTCGGGCATCGGGAGCGACTAATTCGTTAACAAAATCAAAGCCCCGTAGTCTTACAGGACCAGCTGCGTCTGGGTCACCACAGCCACCAGCTTGCCGTCCTCGGTTTCCAGCCGGGTGGTCCAGACCTGGGTGCGGCGGCCCCTGTGGACCGGTGTGGCGGTGGCGATCACAGTGGCTCCCTCCTTCGCGCCGCCGATGAAATTGGTCTTGCTCTCGAGCGTGGTCGTTCCCTTGGCGTCTTCCGGCAGATTGATCACGGTCGCGGCCGCCCCGACGGAATCGGCCAGCGCCATCACGGCACCGCCATGGATGGTGTGGTGAAGCGTGCAGAGATCGGGCCTGACCGTCATCCGCGCCACCACGCGGTCCTTCTCGGCCTCGACGAATTCGACGCCCTTGAGCTCGGCGAACGGCATCTTCATCGCTTTAAGTTTCTCGAGCGGCGTCATCATATCTCCTCCCAATGCGTTGTTGTCTCAACGTGAATTGCTTCGGGCGGCAAAGCAATGACGTCGGAGGTCATGGCCGTCGTGACATCGAGCGCGGCATGAGCGCATATGATCCTGCCATGCGCCACTTCCCACCCCGCCGCATCGTCTGCCTGACCGAAGAGACGGTCGAAACGCTGTACCTGCTCGGCGAGCAGGACCGTATCGTCGGCGTCTCCGGCTATGCCGTTCGCCCGCCGCAGGTGCGCCGCGAGAAGCCGCGGGTGTCGGCCTTCGTGTCGGCAGACATCCCGAAGGTCCTGGCGCTGGAGCCGGACCTGGTGCTCGCCTTCTCCGATCTCCAGGCCGGCATCGTCGCCGACCTCGTGCGCGCCGGCGTCGATGTCCACGTCTTCAACCAGCGCGATGTCACCGGCATTTTGGCGATGATCCGGACGCTGGGCGCGCTGGTGGGGGCGGCCGGACGAGCGGAGGAACTCGCGCAAGGGTACGAACGCCGCCTCGCCGCGATCGCCGCAGCACCCCGCCCCTCGCGGCGGCCAAAGGTCTATTTCGAGGAGTGGGACGATCCGTTGATCTCCGGAATCGGCTGGGTGTCCGAACTGATCGAGATCGCCGGCGGCGAGGATGTGTTTCCCGAGTTGCGCCATCGGCAGGCAGCGAAGGATCGTATCGTCTCTGCGGACGCCGTGCGTGAGGCATCCCCCGACGTGATCCTGGCGTCATGGTGCGGCAAGAAGGTGGTCCCTGCCCGCATCCGCGCCCGCGACGGCTGGCGTGAAATTCCGGCCGTACGCCACGATCGCATCGTCGAGATCAAGTCCACGATCATTCTCCAACCCGGGCCTGCCGCACTGACGGACGGGCTCGATGCGATCGTGACGGCGTTGTGGGGTGAACGCTGCTGAACGCTCATACGTCACCACTTCCACCATCAGCCCCGTCATCCTGAGGTGCGAGCCGTGCGACGCAACGCGGCGCACGGGGAGCCTCGAAGGATGAACGGCCCCGATGCAGCCGGGCCGTCGCCCTTCGAGGCTCGCCGAAGAGGCGAGCACCTCAGAGCGACGGTGATGACTGCTCACGTCACCGCATTCACGACCTGATATTCCGGCCGGCGCCACACCTCGCCTGCGATCACCTCCTCGATGATCTCGGCTGCCTGCAGGATCTCGCTCTCCCCGATATACAGCGGTGTGATCCCGAAACGCATGATGTCAGGCGCACGGAAATCGCCGATCAGGCCGCGAGCGATCAGAGCCTGCATGGCGGCATAGCCGCCGTCGAATGCGAGGGAGACCTGCGAGCCACGGCGCTCGTGCGCACGCGGGGTCACGAGCTTCAAAGAGGGACAACGACGCTCGACCTCCGCTATGAGGAGATCGCCGAGCGCCAGCGAACGGGCGCGGACCTTGGCGATATCGACGCGGTCCCAGATGTCGAGCGAGGCCTCCAGCGCTGCCATCGCAAGCACCGGCGGGGTGCCGACGCGCATGCGCTCGACGCCGCCGGCGGCCGCATAGCCAAGCTCGAAGGCAAACGGCTTTTCGTGCCCCATCCAGCCCGACAGCGCGGCGCGCGCCGTATCGGCGTGACGCGGAGCAACGTAGAGGAAGGCCGGCGCACCGGGACCTGCGTTGATGTATTTGTAGGTGCAGCCGGCCGCGAAATCGGCGCCGCAGCCGGCGAGATCGACCGGCAGCGCACCGGCGGAATGGGCGAGATCCCAGACCGTGACGATTCCGAGCGCATGGGCTTTCGCCGTCAGCTTCGCCATGTCGTGACGGCGGCCAGTGCGGTAGTCGACCTCGGTGATGTACAGGACGGCGATCTCTTCCGACAAAGCCGCCTCGATCTCCTCCGGCGCGACCAGGCGCAACTGATGACCGCGGCCGAGCGTCGCGATCAGGCCCTCGGCCATGTAGAGGTCGGTCGGGAAATTGCCGGTGTCGGACAGAACGATCTTGCGAGACGCGTTCATGTCGAGCGCGGCCGCAAGCGCCTGATAGACTTTCAGCGACAGCGTGTCCCCCACCATCACCGAGCCCGCTTCCGCACCGACCAGCCGCGCGATGCGATCGCCGACATGGCGCGGCTGGGCATACCAGCCGGCCGTGTTCCAGGCGCGGATCAGCTCGTTGCCCCATTCGATGGTGATGACGCGGCCAACGCGCTCGGCAACACCCAGCGGCAGCGCACCGAGCGAATTGCCGTCGAGATAGATCACGCCATCGGGCAGATGGAACAGGGTCTTGGTATCGTCATAGACGCGATATTGGGTCATGGGGATTTCTTACAGAATGGTGCGGACGCGCCAGAGCTCGGGAAACAGCTCGACCTCCAGCATGCGCTTGAGATAGCTGACGCCGCCGGTGCCACCGGTGCCACGCTTGAAGCCGATGACCCGCTCGACCGTCGTCACATGGTTGAAGCGCCAGCGCCGAAAATAGTCTTCGAAATCGACCATCTTCTCGGCAAGCTCGTAGAGCATCCAGTGCGTCTCCGGCGCCTCGTAGACGATACGCCAGGCCTGGAGCACGCCCTCGTTGAAGCTGTGGGTTTCGCGGACGTCGCGGGCGAGCACCGCCGCCGGCATCGTGAGCCCGTTGCGGTCGGCGAGCCTGAGCACCTCGTCATACAGGCTCGGCGTCGCGAGCTCAGCCTCTAACAGCTTCGTCGTCTCCACATCGTGCGCGTGCGGCTTGAGCATGGCGTGGTTGCGATTACCGAGCAGAAATTCGATCAGCCGGTACTGACGCGATTGAAAGCCGGAGGACTGGCCGAGCTGCGAGCGGAAGCGCGTGTATTCGCTCGGCGTCATGGTGCGAAGCACATCCCAGGCGCCGTTGAGCTGCTCGAAGATGCGCGACATCCGCGCCAGCATCTTCATCGCCGGCTGCACTTCGTCCTTGGCGATGGCGCGGCGCGCGGCGCTGAGCTCGTGGATGGCAAGCCGCATCCACAGCTCGGTGGTCTGATGCTGGATGATGAACAGCATCTCGTCATGCGCCTCTGACAGAGGATGCTGCGCGCCAAGAATCTTATCCAACGAAAGATAGTCGCCATAGGACATGCGCCGGGCGAAATCGGTCTCGGCGCCTTCGCTTGCGGGGTCGTAATCGCTGGACGTCATGACGGACCCTTTCGATCAATCATCCCCGGCCCTCGTCAGTCGAGACCGATCAGGCGCGCGGTGATCTGCGACGACGGATCCTTGAGCCCGTCGATCACAGTGAAATGGTTCAGCGCCGGCTCGACCACGAGGTGCGTCGGCACGTCAAAGCCGGTCCAGACGTTGGCCATCAGGTCGGACTGGCGGATGAATTCCGGCCGCTCGTTGCCGCCGACCCAGGCTGTCACAGGCGAATGCCCGCGCGGCAGATGCAGCGCCGCGCTTTCGAGCGTCGCCTCCTCCATGGTCATGCGCAGCGTCTCGTTCATCCCAGTCTTGAGCAGCGGGCGCAGATCGTGCAGGCCGCTGATCGAGAGCGTGCCGGCGATGCGATTGTAGACAGCGCCATCGAGCCGGCTGTCGTCACACAGCATACGCGTGACGAGATGGCCGCCGGCCGAATGCCCGGCGAGCCGGATCGGACCGGAGACAAGCGAGGCCGCCTTGGCGATGGCGGCCGTGATCTCGGCGGTAATATCGGAGATGCGCGCGGCCGGCGTCAGCGTGTAACTCGGCAGCGCCACGGTCCAGCCATGGTGCCGCGCGCCTTCGGCGAGGTCCGTCCAGGTCGATTTGTCGAAGCGCATCCAATAGCCGCCATGGACGAAGACGACGAGGCCCTTGCTGTCGCCGTCGGGCAGGATCAGGTCGAGGTGCTGGCGCTCACCGGGGCCATAGGCGATGTCGGGACGAAAGTCCTTGAGGCCAGCGCGGTAGGCCGCCGCCCGCTCCGCCCACTGTGCCGGCATCTTGTCCGAGCCCGGGATATGGGCCGAATTGGCGTAAGCGTCATCCCAATCGCGCATCGTTACTCCTTCGGCGGACTCAAAGCCCTGCGATCGGCGCCAGTCTGCCACCGGAGGGGCCGGCATCCTAGTCTTTATTTTAAGCTTAAAACATCTGAAGAAGCCGGTGGATTGGGCAGGTCCGCGCCCGGGCAGCACTCAGTCATTGCTAGCGAAGCGAAGCAATCCAGTCCGCCTCCGCAGGCAACATTCTGGATTGCTTCGTCGCAAGTGCTCCTCGCAATGACAGCGGAGAGGCTTACGCCTTCTCCACCCCGCACCAATCCGCGATGAACAGCGCCATCGCCTTGGTCGTCTTCTTCAGCGACTCCAGATCGACGAACTCGTTGAAGCCGTGCATCTCGCCGCCGCTGGCGCCGAAGCACAGGCTCGGGATACCGTGATTGAGGCCGTAAAAGCGGGTGTCGGTCAGTGCGGTGAAGACGAGATCTTCCACAGCACCGCCATAAACCTTGTTGAACGCCTTGCCGAAGGCGGTCTCGGGCGCAGCGGAATCGGTCAGTTCATAACCTTCCGACAGGAAGCCCGACCATTCGATCTCCGGCGGATTGTTGGCGAGGAAGCGGTGGTTGCGCGAGGCGGCGGCAACGCACGCCAGAATCTCCTGCTGGTGATCGGCGACCGACCAGCCCGGCAGAATCGCGATGCGGCAGTCGACGTCGCACCAGGCCGGCACGCTGGAGGCCCAATCGCCGCCCTTGATGATGCCGGGGTTGAAGTTGATCGGATGGTTGAGCGTCTTGAAGTGCTTGTCGGCCTTGGCGCGCTCGTTCCACTCGATCTCGAGCTTTTGCAGCGCGTGGACCAGGTGATAGGCCGCCATGATCGCATTGGAGCCCGAGCCCGCGAAGGCGACATGGGTCGGATGGCCCTTCACCCGCAGGCGGAACCAGATCACGCCGACCTGGGAGCGCACCATCTTTCCGCCCGTCGGCTCCGGAATGAAGCAGGCATCGGCGCGATAGCCGCGCTGCAGCGTCGAGAGCGCGCCGACGCCGGTGCTCTCCTCCTCGATCACGGACTGGAAGTGGATGCGCGCGGTCGGCTTGAGACCCGCGGCCTTGATCGCATCGAGCGCATAGAGCGCGCCGATGGTGCCCGACTTCATGTCGCAGGCGCCGCGGCCAAACATCTTGCCGTCCTTGACAACGGGCGAGAATGGCGGCGTGTCCCACAATTCCAGCGGCCCCGCCGGGACCACGTCGCAATGGCCCTGGAGGATCAGCGATTTGCCGGCCTCGGTCGTGGGACGATACGTGCCGACAACGGTACGCGCCTTCGAGAAATCATGCTCGATCGGACCGAAGCCGCGCAGATCCTTGAGATCGTCGACATTGATGTGCCAGTCATCGACCTCGTAGCCGCGCGCGCGCAGGAGGTCGCCGATCATGTCCTGGCACGGTCCCTCGGCCCCACGGGTCGAGGGGATCGCGACGAAATCTCGGGTGGTCGCAAGCTGGGCTTCGAAGCCGGCATCGACGGCGTCAAGAATCCTCTGCTGCGTTTCGGCGTTCATCAGGCTACTCCAGGCGTTCCAATGGTTCCCAAGGGAGCGCAAGCTAGCCGATTTCAGCCATTCGGGTACTCCACAAAATAAGCATCCCGCAATGCATCTTCGAGCAGTCGGCCTTCCGAATAGCCATTGAGCGTTGCAGGCCGCTTCACGCCGTCGAGCAGGCGCGGACACGGCTCCGGCGCGCCGAGCACGGTGCGCACCGGGATGCGCTCGGCATAGATCGGCAATGCGTAGTCCTCGTCATCGTCGGCAACACCCTTGGCGCGGACTTTTGCCGAGGCCTCGTCGATCTCCATCGCGATGAAGGAGGTCGCCTTGATCTCCTGCGTGTTGCTCGCCCGCAGGCTCGCGGTGCGATCGGGGAAGAAGCGGTCGACCATCGCGATCACCGCACGCTCCTTCTCGTCCGCATCGGTGACAAGATAGGCGGTGCCGAACGCCATCACCGCGCGATAGTCGGCGGAATGATTGAAGCCGCAGCGCGCCAGCACGAGGCTGTCGAGATGGGCGACCGTCAGGCAGACGCGCTCGCCCCTGGCCTGGTTGCGCAGCATGCGGCTGGCACTCGAACCGTGCCAGTAGAGCCTGGTGCCCTCGCGCCAGAAGAAAGTCGGCGTGCAATAGGGCTGGCCGTCGATCACATAGGAGACGTGGCACATCATCGAGGAATCCAGAATGCGATGAACCGTCTCGTGATCGTAGAAGCCGCGGTCGTGACGGCGCTTGACCTGATTGCGCGCTGACGTCGGATAGGAATTCTGGTTTTCGGTCTGGCTCACGGCCGCTCCTGTCGTGCCTGGAACAATTCCAAGAGTTGTAGCCGCGGATTTGGTCTGCGATAGTACCAATTCCATGCAAAAAATTCCGACCAATTCTCCCTCCCCGGCCAAGGCCGAGCTGCCGCTCGACCTCGCTGGCCCGCACATCACGCCGGATGCTTCCGCCGCGCACCGGCTGTACCAGGCGCTGTGCGAAATGATCGTCTCCGGTCTCGTGAAGCCAGGCGAGCCGCTGCCGCCGTCGCGGACGCTGGCGAAGCAGACCGGATTTCGGCGCAACGCCATCGTCACCGCCTATGAGCGCTTGATCGCCGACGGCTTTGCCGACGCAACGATCGGCTCCGGCACATTCGTGGCCGCGCGCATTCCCGCGCCTGCACTCGAGCCGAACAGAGCGAAGATCGTGGTCGAGGCGCCCCGGCAAGGCGCATTCGCGCTCGGCTGCACCCATATCGACGAGCGCGCCGTGCAGCGGTTTCGCGCGTTCGTCGGCCGGCGCATGCGTGCGTTCGGGTCGGAGCATCTGCACTACGGCGATCCGCGCGGCAGCCGCGAGCTGCGCGCGGCAATCGCCGATCATCTGCTGTCGGCGCGCGGCCTGCGCTGCGATCCCGACCAGATCATGCTCACGTCAGGTACGTTGCATGCGCTGCGCATCGTGCTGAGCGCGATCCTCAAGCCAAACGATCAGGTCTGGTGCGAAGACCCAGGTTATCCCGCCGCGCGCAAGACGATCGCGCATTGCGGCTATCGCGCCGTGCCCGTTCCCGTCGACGAGCACGGCATGCGTGTCGCCAAGGGCCGCACGACGGGGCCGAAGGCACGTGCGGCCTATGTCACGCCCTCGCACCAGTTTCCACTGGGGGTGCAGATGTCGATGCCGCGACGGCTGGAGTTACTTGACTGGGCCAGACAGGCCGGCGCCTTCGTGCTGGAGGACGATTACGACAGCGAGTTCCGCTATGACGGCGCGCCGCTGATGTCGCTCGCCGGGATCGACCATCTCCAGCGCGTGATCTACATGGGCACGTTCGCCAAGACGCTGTTTCCAGGCCTGCGCATCGGCTATTGCGCCCTGCCCGAGCGACTGGTCGCGGATGTCACCGCTGCGCGCGCCGCGCTCGATCGCTTTCCCGGCACGCTGATGGAAGGCGCGGTCGCCGACATGCTCAATTCCGGCGCGTTCGCCGCGAACCTGAAGCGCGTGCGAAAGCTCTATCGCCAAGCGCGCGACGCGCTGGTGGAGACGCTCGAAGCTGCGTCCGATGGCGTGCTGTCGGTGCCGGTGCCCTCGCAAGGGCTGCACCTCGTCGCCCGGTTCGACACGTCAGTCGATCTTGCAGTTGCCGCACAGGCGAAGCAGGCCGCCGGCGCGGAGGGCTGGTTGCTCGCCGATACCTATTCGCGCGCGCGTCCCTTGCCCGGATTCGTTCTGGGATTTTCCGGGCACGCGGTTCCAATGCTCAAGGCATCCGCGGAGCGGCTCGCGCGGGAATCACGCGCTGCCCTGCGTGCCAAGGGCAAATCGACCCGGCAGGCGTGACGAAGGGTTCCCTATCAGAATCGCTTGCCGCTCCCTACATTGCGGCCTCAATTCCGGGAGCTTTCATCATGTCACTCCGCCGTACCGCCTGCCTTTCGCTCCTGATCGCCAGCGCGCTTGCCTCGACGGCGAATGCGGCCACGGTCGGACGCGTGGAGGACATCACCGATCTGAAGCTCGGTCAGCGTGTGCTGGTGGATGATGGAACCTGCCCGGCCGGACAGGTCAAGGAAGTGCGCGGCGCGAAAATGACCGACAAGGGCATCGCGCGCACCAGCGCCTGCGTGCCGCGCTACGGCCCCAAGACGAAGTAACGGCTACGACTTCGCCGGATCGAACATGCACTGCAAGGTCGGCTTGGCGATCTTGGTGAAGGTCGGGCCGATCTCGCTTTGCTTGGATGTCGGCACCCAGTCGGTCTCGATCGTCGGCACGCCGGTCTCGCTGATGCCGCGCAGCAGCGCCTCGCGCAGATCGCGGTCCTCGACGACGGCGGCGGCATGGTCATGCAGGCAGCCGCAGACTTCCTCCGGATGCTCCCAGCGCCCAAGCATGCGCGGCGCGCACTGACGCACGAACTCGGTGCGTGGATCCGGCAGCCTTGAGGGCGCACGCACCTGCGCCTGCACGGAACTGACGGTCAGGAACGAGATGAAGGCGGCGGCGCAGAAACGACGGAACATGATGGCCTTTGCCGGCTGATTTTCTTGTTGGCGATCAGAAACGCGCGGCGACGACGATTGGCTGCGGCGCGGTCGTCGTGATCGGCGTACCGCTGTACTGGAAGGTGCCGATCCCCGGGAGACCGCCCTCGGGCGTCCCCGCGAACGAGGAACCGGCGAGCACGAAACCGAAAGCAAGGATGAAGCTGAGCGCGCGCATGGTCTTGTCCCTCAATCCCGAGGCCGGCGGTGCGCCGTCTTCGTTGTAAAGCTGATAACCATCGGCGGTTTCGCGCGTGATGCGCCAAAAGCGGAAAATGGTTTCGTCTTTGTGAGAATTGTTTCGTCGCAGCCTGGGCGACGAAACATTCGACGGAAAATCCCAATCTTATCAGATGGGTCGCGCGGCAACTCAAGGTCGCCTGGCAAGCTTTGTTTGCCCTTGAAAACATGCGGCCCGCAGCCCGCTGTCATGCGCGCGCCTTACCTGCTTCACATGCACTTTACGTTTTTCTGCTGAACAGAAGCTCAAACGAAGGCTGGGTCCCATCGAACCGGGGGCGCTTCGGCTGCGACCCAAGCCATCGGAACCGAGACGCCCGGATCACCGGGCGCGTTATTTGAGGGATAGCCATCATGATGGCGCAAGATCGCGCAACGACGCGCGAGGCGGACCAGGGGACGGACCGCGGAGATCAAAGACCCGGCACCGCTTCGCCGAGCGAGATGGCGCAGCAATCGCGCCGCGGCTACGATGCCGCGCCGCAAAAATTCGTGCGGTTGACCGGCTCGCATCTTGCGAAACCGCGGGCCAACCGCAACGGCGTCACTGAGTGAAGAATTCGCCGCACTTCTGGACGCTGGCGTCGGCCGGTCCCCACGGCATGATCGGCACGGTCGAGGTCGAGTTCTTCGGCGATCCCTCGATCAACCTGTCCGAATAGACCATGTAGACCAGCACGTTGCGCTTGGCGTCGCAGCCACGCACGATCTGCATCTTCTTGAAGAACAGCGAGCGCCGCTGGCGGAACATGTCGTCCCCCTGCTCCATCTTGTTCTTGAACTTGATCGGACCGACCTGGCGGCAGGCGAGCGAGATGTCCGAGACCTCCTCGGCAAGGCCGAGCCAGCCCTTGAAGCCGCCCTTCTCCGGCACCGTGAAATGACAGGCGACGCCCTCGACCTCGGGGTCGTCGAGGCCATAGGTCGCAAGCTTATCGTTCGGGCTCATCCATTTGAACACGGTGGAGCGGCGGAAGATCAGGTCGGGCTCATCGGCAGCCGATGCAGACGCCATGGGCATGGCCAGAGCCAGGAGGAATAAAGCAAGGCCTTTCAAGCGGATGCCAGAAAGACCGGGGAAACGAGATGACATGAAGTTCTCCGGTAACAAGTCCCTGCAATGTAGGAACGCGACAGCCGGACAGGAAGATGACGGGCCCCCGGAAGCGGCCGCCGTTTACCGCTCCGTGAGGCTTTTTTGCTACGGTTTGGACAAAAGTCGCTGACGGCAGAACTGCCCTGCTGGTGAACGCGTATCCCCTCTGAGAGACTAACGTCTGATTTGGATTATGGATTCGAGGATGAATAGCGTGAACGGGTCCGGTTTTTCTGCCAAGCCGACGCGGCTTTGGCAGGTCGCGATTTTGACGGCGGCGGGTGCGATCGGTACGGCAAGCCAGGCGGAAGCAGCGTTTTACTATTGGACGGATTATTCCGACGGGTCCTACGGACGGCAGGAGCGGCATCCTGATGAGCCGCGGCAGAAGCCGCCGAAGCGCAGCAGCGCCGCCGGCAAGAAGCAAGTCGTTGCCGAAAAGGAAGTCGGCACCAAGCCGCAAGGTCCCCTCGTCATCGTCGTCTCGATCGACCGGCAGAAGGTGACGGTCTACGACACCAATGGCGTGTTCGCGGAGTCCCCGGTGTCGACCGGCATGAAGGGCCATTCGACGCCGATGGGTGTGTTCAGCATCATCCAGAAGCACAAATTCCACCATTCCAACATCTATAGCGGCGCGCCGATGCCGTACATGCAGCGGATCACCTGGTCCGGCGTTGCAATGCATGCCGGCGTGCTACCGGGCTATCCGGCGTCGCATGGCTGCATCCGCATGCCGATGGCATTCGCGACGAAGATGTGGAACTGGACCAAGATGGGTGCGCGCGTCATCGTCTCGCCGGGCGAGATGACGCCGCATGGCTTCCAGCACCCGCTCCTCGCCTCGACGCGCGTGGCGCCGCAGCCCGCGGCCAGCCTTGAGCCGCAAACCAATGCCGGCGACAAGGCCGACAAGGGCGCGGCCGGAGCCAAGGTCACCGAAGCCAAGCTGCCGGAGACAAAGACCGCGAGCGCGGACAGCGTGCTCGAACTGCGCTCGTCGGTCGGCCATACCGTGATGTCGGATGTGACCACCGGCAATGCGCCGGTGCGCGAGGAAGCGACGTCGCCGGTCAAGATCGAGACCAAGACCGCCGAGGCATCTGACGCGGCCAAGCCGGTGTCGGAAGAGGCCGACAAGCCCGAGAGCACTGAAGCGAAGCCCGCCGAGACCGCGCAAGCGCCGAAGGCTTCGATGCCGACGGACGAGAAACCCGCCGATAAGATCGAGGCAGCCAAATCCGAACCGACCAGGTCCGAACCCGCGAAAGCAGAGCCGGCCAGGACTGAAGCGGCCGACACCGCGAAGAAGCCTGACGCGGCCATGACGGCTACGGCGCCTGTGCCCGATGCCAAGAAGGACGAGAGCCGCCTCGCCGATCCCGCGCCGGCCGCAAAGCCGGACGCGCCGAAGCGGGCCGGCCAGATCGCGGTCTTTATCAGCCGCAAGGATTCCAAGCTCTACGTGCGGCAGAACTTTGCGCCACTGTTCGATGTGCCCGTCACGATCGCCGCAAGCGACCGGCCGCTCGGCACGCATGTCTTCACCGCCGAGGTCGACAAGGCCGATTCCAATGCGCTGCATTGGTCGGTGGTCTCGCTGCCAGTCTCCGCCCGCTCGGCCGCGCGCGAGGATGACAGCCGCATGACGCGCCGCAAGGGTGGCGCCGCCGTGATCCCCGTCGCCGCAAAGCCCGTGGTGACGCCGGACAGCCCGGCCGAAGCCCTCGACCGTATCGCGATCCCCGCCGACACCATGGCGAAGATCAACGAGATGCTGACGTCAGGCGGTTCGATCATCGTCTCCGACCAGGGCATCAACCAGGGCGAGACCGGCGAAGGCACCGATTTCATCGTCCGTCTGTACTAGGACGCTTCACCGCGCCAGATAACGCGGTGTTGACGAGGCTGATCGCTGCGGCGGAGTAACATGCGCTCCGGATCATTTCGGGGGACGCCGTCATGATGAATCGCAGAGCCATGCTCATCGCGGCGCTTGCAGGCGCAGTCGCGCCGGTGACGCGCGCGCTCGCCGATGGCGGCATGAGCCGGATCGCGGCCTACGCTTTCTCCTTCCCTGCGTTGACCGGTGACGACATCCGCCTCGCGGCTTTCACCGGCAAGCCGCTGCTGGTGGTCAATACGGCCTCGCTCTGCGGCTACACTCCGCAATACGCAGGCCTGCAAGAGCTCTGGAGCGAGTTTCGCGCGCGCGGGCTCACCGTGATCGGCGTGCCCTCCAACGATTTCGGCGGCCAGGAGCCCGGCGGCACCAGCGAGATCACGGAGACCGCACATCACCAATACGGCGTTACCTTCCCGATCGCGGCCAAGGCCGCGGTGGTCGGCGCCAAGGCGCACCCGTTCTACAAATGGGCCGCAGAGGCGCGCCCTCGCGAAGTTCCGCGCTGGAACTTCCACAAATACCTGATCGGCCGCGACGGCTATATCGCCGAGGTCTTTGCCTCAGCCATCGAGCCGGCCGACACCCGGATCAAGACCGCGATCGCCAAGGCGTTGGCCGACAGCTGAGGCACGCAAGCCTCATCCGGCTGGGCACAATTGTGGCGGGGTGCCAAACAGCCGTTGCCATGGCGAGGGCCCACCATCTAGGCTAGGATCGTTTGGGGCAGGATGGTTTTGCCGGAAGCAAAAAGCCACGGCAGAACAACGGGATCAATCTCGAGGACAACACCATGCGTGTGGCGGCAGGACTGATTTTGGCAAGCGCGGTATCGATCGCGATGACAGGCGCGGCATGGTCGCAGACCCCTGCCGCAAAGCCCGCAGCCGCCACGCAAGCCGCACCGGCTGCAACGCCCGCCGCAGCGACGCAAGCCGCCCCGGGCACATCAACGCCTGCAGCCGCAGCGCCGGCGCAAGCGGGCTTCGTCAATCCGCCTCCGCCGCAGCAGGCGCCGCAGCCGGCCCGCGCGGCCTGCAACACGCAAGGCGCGCTCGGCGTCGCCCGCACCGTCGAGATCGACACCACGGGCGGTCCGGGCTTCGGCTTCGAGCATTTCAAGGAGCTCGACTTCCTGCGTGACAAGGAGGTCGTGCTGACCTTCGACGACGGCCCCTGGCCGAAGAACACGCCCGCGGTGCTGAAGGCGCTTGCCGACGAATGCACCACCGGAATCTTCTTCTCGATCGGCAAGCACGCGACCTACGAGCCGGAGATCCTCAAGCAGGTCTATGCGGCCGGCCACACCGTGGGCAGCCATACCTGGTCACACGCCAATCTCAACAACAAGAAGCTCACCGAAGCGCAGCGCAAGGAAGAGATCGAGAAGGGCCTGTCCGCGGTGAAGTGGGCGCTCGGCGGCATCGCGCCCTCGCCGTTCTTCCGCTTCCCCGCGCTCCAGCATCCGCCGGAGATGGTCACCTATCTCGGCAATCGCAACATGGCGATCTTCTCCTGCGACATCGACTCGTTCGACTTCAAGGCGTCCAAGCCCGAGAAGGTGGTCGAGACCGTGATGAAGAAGCTCGACAACAAGGGCAAGGGCATCATCCTGATGCACGACTTCCAGAAGCACACCGCCGAAGCCCTGCCCGAGCTGCTCAAGCGGCTGAAGGCCGGCGGCTACAAGGTGGTGGCGATGCGCGCCAAATTCCCGGCGTCGACCCTGCCCGAATACGACCAGGAGCTGCTCAAGGACGTCAAGCTGCCGACGGTGAGCACCCGGCCGGTCAACAGCGTCGTGACGACGGTCTCGGAATAGACTGCAATTGTCTTTCCGGTTCGAAGGTTACGTCATCGTCTCGGCGGACGGCATGCTTGCCGATCCGTCGCACATCATGCCGCCCACGCTCGTCTTCGAAGGCGACAAGCGCTTTTTCGAGCAGGCGCTTGATCGCGCCGCGATCGTCGTTCACGGCGGGCACTCGCACGAGCAGCAGCCGAATTCGCCGAAGCGCAAGCGGCTGATCCTCACGCGCAAGATCAAGGCGCTCACGGTCGATCCGGAGATGCCGAACGCGACGCTGTGGAATCCGGAGCATGCGAGCTTCGAGGAGGCCTGCGCTTTCGCCGACGTCGCCTCCGGCACGGTCGCAATCATCGGCGGCCCCGTCGTGTTCGACATGTTCATGGACCGCTACGACACGTTCTGGCTGTCGGAAGCTCCGCATGTGCGGCTGCCCGGCGGTGAAGGCTGCTTCGTCGGCGTGCCGGAGCGGACGCCACATGAGGTGTTGGCGTCACACGGGCTGAAGCCGGGGGCGCCGTATCTGCTCGACGCGGCGCATGAGGTGACCGTCACGCCGTGGCGGCCGGCGAGAGGCTCCACTTAAAACTCGCAAAACAACCCCATGCACAGTACCGGTATTTTGCTACCAGCGATTATCTTGCGGATTCACCACGCATAACGAACGGCGCCCTTGCCCGCATAGGAGCGCGTCACGTTCGAGAATTCGCCCTCGAAAGCCGCAAGCGCCGACCAGCCGCTCAGCCATTTCTTTTCGACGGCGGCCGTCACGAGCGCGGAGTCCGCCGCCTGCGCAGCGCCGTTGACGACGAAGCTCGCGTCAGGCAGCGCCCTGAAAGTTGCGGCGATCGTCCGGTTCGGATTGAAATCGTGCCCCCATGCGAGCCGTCCGCGCAGCGTGAGAACACCATCGCTCGCGCCGAGAACCCAGTCCGTGCGGACGCCGAGTTCGGTGCGGGGATCGGTCACGCTCTTCGCATCATAGGCCAGTGCAAACGCGCTGCTGCCCGACAGCACGGATTCCGCATAGGCCGGCAAGGCGATGGTGGTGAACTGCCCTGCCGCATAGGGCGTGACGCCGACATTCATCCAGGACGGAGCGAACCGGTAACCGCCCTCGGCTCGCGCGGACCAGGCGTTGGCGTTGAACCCGGCGCGCAGGCGATCAGAACCGGCGATGGCCACGGTGCGATCCGTGGTGACGTCCTGCCAGCCATAGGCGAGTGCCGTGGAGATATAGGCCGCCCCGTTGACGTGCCGCATGTAGGCGCCGGCCTGGAACAGGTCGGAGCGCCCGCTGCCGAGACCGTTCACACTGAAATTGGTCCCGCCGCCGGCCAGCGCAAAGCCGGCTCGCGTATTGGCCGAGAACCGATAATCGGCCCCGACGGCGGTCCCAAACACGCGGCTTGTCGCATCGTGCGACCCGAGCCCGGCATGTCCGCTGCTGTCCTGCGCACCGCCGAAGCCCGACGCCCAGACGTTCCAACGCGCAGCCTCGGGGCACGGCCGAGGCTTGCCGCGCGCGTCGGGCACGGAGCAGTCCGGCACGTCGCGGTCGGCAAGCAAGCCGACGAACTGCCCCATCGCCTCGAACGTCGTCTGCTGCAGGCGTGTTGCGAGCTCACCGGAGGCCTGCGTCAGCCCACCCGCCGACAATGCCGCATAGACGCCGGGAATGCCGCCATTCCGGTTGAACGAGTTCGTCAGCCCGTTGCCGACATTGCGCTGGTTGACGTTGAGGTCCGGCGCGATCGCGAAATCGAGCGCGAGGTTGAGATAGAGGTTGTTGGCGTCGTAGCTCAGGCTGCTGTGGACGTTCGACGGCAGACCGGTGTTGATGAGCGAGGCAAACGTTCCGGACACACCGCCCGCTGCGCTGAGGATCGTATAGGTCTTCGAGACGTAGCTTCCCGCAGCAAACACCGCCTTCACGGTGGCGCCGCCGAGATCCGCCGTTCCCGTGACCATGGTCGAGGCGGCGGCAGAAGGACTCACCTGCACCAGGTAGAACGCACCAGACGCAAAGGCGAGACTGCCGTCGATCGTCAGCACTGTGCCGGCGCTGCCGTTGCCCGGCGCCAGCGTGCCGCCGCTGTCGACGGAGACGATCGGCGAGACGATGCTGCCAGCCCCCATCAGCACGGCGCCGGATTGCACCGTCACGGACGAAGTCCCGTTGAGCGAGCCTTCGACATCGAGCACGCCGCCGGCAACAGTCGTGGCGCCGGTATAAGTGCTCGCGCCCGTCAGGACGAGCGTGCCCGTGCCGACCTTGGTCAGCGAGCCGCCCGAGCCCTCGCCACTCCCGCCGTCCCGCAACACGCCGGCATAGGTGGTCGAGAGATTGTTGCCGCCAACCTCGAGGCTCGTCGAACCGAGATAGATCGTGCCGGAGCCTTCGATCGAACCCATCGTGACGCTCGGCGCGAAATTGTACGACAGGTCGATCTCGGCGTTGTTGATGAAACGCGCCGTGCCGCCGCTGCTGCTGTCCGCGAAGTAGATGATGCCCGCACCGGAATTCACGATGGTGGAATTGCCGGCCGTGCTCGCGTTCTCGAAATTGACCGTTCCGGTATTGGTGATGCTGGCGCTGCCGGCGGTGCTGGTGTTCTTGAACGTGATCTCGCTGCTGCTGTCGCTGTTGATCACGGCGCTGCCGGCCGTCGCGCTCTGGGTGAAAGAGAGCGAACCATTGTTGACGTTGATGGTCGCAGTCCCCGCGGTACTGCTGTTTCCGAACCTGACACCGCTGACATCGATGTTGAGGACCACGCTACCGCCGTTGACGACAATGCCGGCGCCGAGAAATCGCAATGACACCTCACCGTCGACGGTGATGACGTAATTTCCCGCGTCGGCGTTGAAGGTCCATCCGCCGACCGATTGAATGGTCAGAATGCCGAGATTTGTGATGGTGGACGCCCCGAACGACGCGGTACCGTCAGGAACGCTGCCGCCGCTCCAGTTCGACCCCGCCGCATAGACGTCCGAGCCGGGAGTGGCGAGCCAGGTCGCGTCGATCGCTTCCGCAGGCAACGCGGTCGCGAGCAACGCCGCCGTCACCAGAGCCGAAGTGCCGAGCCAGGCGGTCAACGACCGCGCCGATGCACGCACCCACCCGTCAGCGGACCGGCCTCCGAAGACCGTCCCGAGATCACCACGCAACACCATTCCAGCCCTTGACCCCGCCTTCGGCATCATGCCGTCGTGGGCCCGGTCTCCCGCTGCCCTGGGGCGCTCTTCAAGCCTCCACGAGGCAGCGTCAATACGAGCAAGCGGCCTGGAAACGCCGCATCAATAGACTGAGACAAACGCGCAAGAGCCCAGGAGCTTCGGGGCGTGACGGGCACACGGCTCGGACGCTGAGCACCCCACGATACCGGCAGCATTCGTATACAAATGATACGCTTTCCCTCTGCCGAAGATCGCCCTATACCCCGGAGCCGGCCTCACCGGCCCTCTATGACGATCGAGACCCGACCAAGACCATCATGAGCGACGACGGCACGACCACACGTCCGGAGGACGCCTCCGGACTGACGGGTGATGCCGCCCCGGTTTCATCCCTGCTGCCGGCCTTCGGCTTCACGGCCGATCAGATGGAGGCAGATGCAAACGTCGCGGCGTGGCGGGAAGCGGTCGCAACGCTGTTCGACGTCGACGAGCTTGCCGCCGACGAACCGGGCCCCTTCCGCGCCGACATCAGCTCCTATGCCATGGGGCCGGTGCTGATCGGGCTGAGCCGGGCCAGCGGCCAGCGCTTCCGCCGTACCCCCGAGACGATTGCGCGCAGCGGCGTGGACCACATCATCCTCCAGATCTACGTAGCGGGC
Source organism: Bradyrhizobium sp. YR681 (assembly GCF_000282615.1). Lineage (GTDB taxonomy): Bacteria > Pseudomonadota > Alphaproteobacteria > Rhizobiales > Xanthobacteraceae > Bradyrhizobium. Next base: position 26,773 of record NZ_AKIY01000013.1, read on the forward strand.
GCATTTGACGGCGTTGCCGGCGCCCGACCAGTCCGTGTGCGTGCCGGCGACATCTGCCTGTTCGACCTTGCCCAGACACTGGAGACCAGAGCGACCGCCTTCGAGAATATCACGCTGGTCGTCCCGCGCCCGATGTTCGGAACGCATCTGTTGCGGGTCGAGGATTTGCACGGCCTCGTTCTGCCCGCGAGCGGCGTGATCGCAAGGCTCCTCGCCGGGCACCTCGGCGCTCTCTTCCAGTTCGCGCCGCGCATGACGCTCGACGAATGCCAGTCGGTGGTCGAGGGCACGGTCTCGCTCCTCGCTGCCTGCTTGCGCAACGAGCTCGAACGCGAGGAGGCCGACGCGGACCAGCCGGTCACCGCGGGCCCGTCCCTGATGCGCATTCGCCAGCATATCGAGGCGAGCCTTGGCAGCGACGATCTGTCGGCCAGTTCGGTCGCGGCCCGTTTTGGCCTGTCACGGGCCTCGCTGTACCGGCTGTTCGCGCCGGTCGGCGGCATCGCCGATTACATCCGCAGCCGCCGGCTGCACCGCGCCTTCTTCGATCTCGCCAGTTCCGATGCCCGCAACTTGAGGATCAGCGAGGTCGCGCGACGCTGGCGGCTCGGCACCGACGCGCATTTCACGCGCTCCTTCAAGGCAGCCTATGGCATCACACCGCGCGCCGCGCGCGAGGCCGCATTGCTTGGAGTGCAGCGCGGCAACGACGAAGCGAACAGCGCGACGATTTCCCGGTGGATGCGGGAGATCGCGCCGCCGGGCGCTGCGGATTGAATCCGCGGACATCCGCAGCGCGCAGATGATCTGCGCTACGGCGCCGGAAGGTGGTAGGCCAGCACGCCGCGCAGCGTGTGCACCGTGCCGCCGGCACTCAGGCTGGTCATGAAATCCGACGCCAGATCGTCTCTCGCCCCGAGATGGGTGACGCGATATTCGGCGCGCGCGGAAATGCTGTCGGTGAAGAAGCGCTCGAAGCCGCCGCCGAAGGTCGCGCCGTGATATTCCCGCGTCGGAGCCGTGCCGGGGACTCCGAGGAAATTATACGAGATCGACTGCGCGGTCGTTCCGCTGTAGCCGCCGAGCAGATAGACGAGCGTCTCCGGCGCCACGAGATAACCGACGCGTCCGCCGACGGTCCAGCCCCACTTCACAGCGGCCAGATCCGACGAGATCTCGACACCGGCGCCGGATGTCTTGACCTTGGCGCCGCCGTTGGTCCCGGCATCGATCAGTCCGAATGCACCGATGACCCATTTCGGCGCGACCTGGCGATCGTAGCCGATGGTGAAGGTGCCGCCGACATCGGCGCCACCGAGACCGGACGCATTGAGATCCAGCACGCCGGCAAACGAGCCCGCGACATGAGGCGTGATGACGTCGCCGCCGACGCCTGCGCCCACATAGACCCCTGTCCACGTTGGATTCAGCATCGGCGCCGCCGAAGCCGTCGCCGGTCCGCCGAACTGGCCGAAGCGATAGGCCGCACCGATCCTGACCACATGCTGGGACAGGTCAGTGGTCCAGACCGCGCCGAGCGGATCGACCGTGGTGTGCTGACCAAGCGCGACATAACGGTACTCACCACGCAATGATACGTTGTTGGCGAGGCGATATTCCGCCCCGGCACCGACCGTGTAGCCATGTGATGTCAGCGCCGGTTCCTGCACCGTGAACGAGGGACCACCGAAGATCGCGTAGTTCAGATTCCAGTTGTTGATCCGCATCTCGCTGTAGCCGGCAAGGCCGTAGAGCAGGACGTCCGGCGTCACCAGAAACCCGGCCCGGCCGCCGATGGTCCAACCCTGATCCAGCGACGGCAGCGTGGCACTCAGGCTCTGGCCGAAGAAGAACGGGCTCGACGCACTGACCGTCGTCCGCTGGCGCGACCAGTCGTAATCGACGAAGCCACCGACCACGACACGCGGTGCAACCTGAACGTCGAAGCCGGCGAAGGCCGACAGGCCGAGGTCGGCGCCCTGCAAGCCGTCGAGATTGAACAAGTCAGCGCCGCCCCCCGCCGGCGTCAACCTCGACCGGCCCGTCGCGAAGTCGAAGCCGAGGCCGCCGCCGACATAGAACTGGGTCCAGTTCGCCACGGGCGCTGCGATCGGCCGCGCTTTCAGGGGAAGGTCGGCCGCAGAGGCCTGCGTTCCTGCAAAAGCCGGAATGAACGCAACACCAAAAACCGCGGCCGCACGCGCAACCGCCTGTCGCCTCGAATGAACCAAGTCCCGCCCCCAACGCCTCGCGCCGGCTGCGCCCATGCAACCAGCCGATCGCTAGTATTCGGTTCCAACAGAGTTCGACAAGTCAGGAAACGCGCATGCTCCACAGCGGCCACGATTTTGTGGAACCGCTGTGATCTCAAAGCCATGATGTGTGAATGAGGGTTCACGCGAGCGACACGCAAACCCGTTGTGGAGGCGTGCCGGCTACACGTCCCCGTAGGCCGTCTCGGCCGAGCGCGTGGCACGGCCGTAGCCCATGATCATGAACAGCGCGCCGATGATCGAGAGATTCTTCAGCGCATCGACCACCATCCTGGCGTTGTCAGGCGCCGCCTGATTCCAGAAATCGGAGAACAGGACCGTCGAGACTGCGATGTAGAAGATCATCAGCATCGCAAAGAAGCGCGCGCCGAAATTCAGCGCGATCATCAGGCCGGCGACGATCTCGAGCCCGCCGACGGCGATCGCCAGCAGTTGCGGCGTGGTCATGGCCGTCAGCGTCTCGATCTGCTTGGCATAGGGCGCGATGACGTCAGGCACCACGACCTTGGTGGCGATGAAATCGGCGGTGGCCTGGATGGCAAACAGCTTCGTTGCGCCCGTGTAGATGAACAGCACGGCGAACAGGATTCGCCCGAAAGTCACGAACGCTGGCATGATCGGCCTCTTGGCTCAGGCTTTTTGAAATCGGCGTCTTGACGAGAGTACCGCGCGATTATGATGAGTCGTGCGCCGGTTTACAAACGGGGAAATGGCGAACTGCGAGGAATTCAAAAGTTGGCGGCACGGGCGGTGCACCTTCTCCCGCCAGGGGAAAAGGGATTGCACCTCTCGCGCAGCTAGAGTTCGCCCCTTACGTGAACAACGTCGGCTGCTGCCGCGCTGCCCGCTCCTGCGCTTCCACCACCGCGACCGCGGTCATGTTGAGGATGCCGCGCGCGGTCACCGACGGCGTGAGGATATGTGCCGGACGCGCCGGGCCGATCAGGATCGGGCCGACGGGGAGCGCATCCGCCAACGACTTGATCATCTGATAGGCAACGTTGGCGGTGTCGAGCGTCGGCATGATCATGATGTTGGCCTCGCCCTCCAGCTTGGAATGCGGCAGCACCATTTTTCGCGCGGCGGCGGACAGCGCCGTGTCGCCCTGCATCTCGCCGTCGGCCTCGATCTCCGGATGCCTGTCCTTCAGCAGCTGGGTCGCCCGGCGCATTTTGCGCGAGGACTCGGTGTCGTAGCTGCCGAAATCGGAGTGCGAGACGAAGGCGATCTTCGGCTTGATGTTGAAGCGCTGGACGTGGACCGCGGCGAGCGAGGCGATCTCGGCAAGCTCTTCCGCGCTCGGATTGGGGCGCACCTGCGTGTCTGCGATGAAGAAGGCGCCCTTGCTGGTGATCAGCAGTGCCAGCGCGGCATAGTCGCTGACGCCGGGCGCGAAGCCGACGATCTCGCGGACATGACGCAGATGGCTCATGTAGCGGCCCTCGACGCCGCAGAGCATCGCATCCGCCTCCCCGCGCGTCACGGCGAGCGCCGCGATGACCGTGTTGTTGGTGCGCACCACCGTGCGCGCCGCATCCGGCGTCACGCCGCGGCGGCCCGCGACCTCGACATAGGACTGCACGTAGGAGCGGTAACGCGGATCGTCCTCGGGATTGACGAGGTCGAAATCCTTGCCCGCCTTGATCGACAGGCCGAAGCGCTTGATGCGCGCCTCCACCACGGAGGGACGGCCGACCAGGATCGGCGTCGCCAGCTTCTCCTCCAGCACCACCTGCGTGGCGCGCAGCACGCGCTCGTCCTCGCCTTCGGCGTAGATCACGCGCACCGGCTGGGTCTTGGCCTTGGCGAACATCGGCTTCATGACGAGGCCGGAGCGGAAGGCGAAGCGCTCGAGCAGCGCGGTGTATTCGTCGAAATTGGTGATGGGGCGCGTCGCCACGCCCGATTCCATCGCCGCTTTCGCCACCGCCGGCGCGATGCGCAGGATCAGGCGGGGATCAAAGGGGCTCGGGATCAGCGAGCCCGGGCCAAAGCCCTGCGTCTCGCCGGTATCAAAGCCCTGCGCGACCGCATCCGACGGCGCCTCGCGCGCGAGCTGCGCGATGGCCTCGACCGCGGCGTGTTTCATCTCCTCGTTGATGGCGCTGGCACCGACATCGAGCGCGCCGCGGAAGATGAAGGGGAAGCACAGGACGTTGTTGACCTGGTTCGGATAGTCCGAGCGGCCGGTGCAGATCATGGCGTCGGGGCGCACTTTGCGCGCCTCCTCCGGCATGATCTCCGGGGTCGGGTTGGCGAGCGCCATGATCAGCGGCTTCTCGCCCATGGCCTTGGCCATCTCGGGCTTGAGCACCCCCGGTGCCGACAGGCCGATGAAGATGTCGGCGCCGCCGATGACGTCGCCGAGCGTACGCTTGTCGGTCTTCTGCGCATAGATCGCCTTCCAGCGGTCCATCGAGGTGTTGCGGCCTTCGTGCACGAGGCCGTCGATGTCGCAGACCCAGATGTTCTTGCGCTGGGCGCCCATCGACACCAGCAGATTGAGCGTCGCGATGGCCGCGGCCCCCGCTCCCGACGCCACGATCTTGACGTCCGACAGCTTCTTGCCGTTCAGCCTGAGGCCATTGGTGATGGCGGCGGCGACGATGATGGCGGTGCCGTGCTGGTCGTCATGGAAGACCGGGATCTTCATGCGCTCCTTCAAGCGCGCCTCGATCTCGAAACACTCAGGTCCGCGGATGTCTTCCAGATTGATGCCGCCGAAGGTCGGCTCGAGCGCCGCCACGGTCTCGACCACGCGATCGATGGTGTCGGCGGCGATCTCGATGTCGAACACGTCGATGCCGGCGAATTTCTTGAACAGGACGGCCTTGCCCTCCATCACCGGCTTGGAGGCCAGCGGGCCGATATTGCCGAGGCCGAGCACCGCCGTGCCGTTGGAGACCACCGCGACCAGATTGGCGCGCGTGGTCAGCGTGGCGGCCTCGGCCGGGTTCTTGGCGATTTCCATGCAAGCAGCGGCGACGCCCGGAGAATAGGCAAGTGCGAGATCGCGCTGGTTGGCAAGCGGCTTGCTCGCCTGGATCTCGAGCTTTCCGGGGCGCGGCAGACGGTGATAGGCCAGTGCCGCCTGGTGGAGATCATCGGAATAGGACGCCATGCGGTCTCTTGCCTCGCGTTACCGGCCTCAAACTGCCTCATCCGGAGCGCCCGCCCCAGCGGACGGTATTTCCGGGTCATGGAAACGGGATGAAGCACGCCGGGCGCCCCGGTGGCAACATCCGATTGCGCCCCCATCAACAGGGCACGCGGTCAAATATCTGATAGCGCTAGCTTTCCCTGGACCGCGCGGCGTTTCGCGAATATGCCAGGTTGCGCAGTGCAAAATGAGCAACTGGAGCTGGGAATGAAGCGTGTCCTGATCGGCCTGATCGCAGTCATCGTGCTCGCCGCGGGCGGGTGGTTCGGCTTCAATCTCTACGTCCAGCACCGCGTCACAGCCGAGATCGAGGCGTCGTTCGAGCAGGTCCGCGCCAGTGGCGGCAAGGCGAGTCATGGCAAGATCGGGTTCGATCTGCCGAGCCGCACCCTGACGATCGAGGATATCGCCGTCGATCCCAGCCAGCAGTCGCAGATGCAGGCCAGGATCGCCAACGTCAAGGCGACGGGTGTGCGCCAGGCGGACGAAGGGCAATTCTCTGCCGATACCATCGAGGTCTCGGGCATCGAGTTTGCAATCGACAGCGCCGTCGGTCCGTCGCAGATGAAAGCCAGCTACAAGATCGCGCAGGCCACGATACGGGACTACACCGGCGCGATCAGGGCCCGGGCGTTGCCGGCATCGAACGCGATCACCGATCTCTATCGATTTGGCATCGAGCAGTTCAGCAGCCTGTCGGCGTCCTCCATCGAGGTGCCGACGATTGCCGTAACCGTCGTCACAAAGGCAGATCCCGTCAAACCCGAAGGCGGCGAGCTCCTCTATTCGGGCCTTGCCATGAAGAACCTCAGGCACGGCAAGATCGAGGCGAGCAAGGCGGACCGCCTCACCTTCACGTTCAAAACGGCGCAACCGGGCAAGTCCGGCCAGTTCGCCGGCGAGCTGTCGAACCTGACCATGAGCGGCTTCGATGCGGGCGGCATGCTCGCCACGCTCGATCCGGAAAAGGCAAAGGACGACAGCATCCGTCAGATCTACAGGCAGGTTTCCACGGGACCCTACACGGTGACGTCAGGGGACGTTCGTCTCCAGATCGACGGCCTCTCCATCGACGATATCGGGGTGCAGCCGTCGAAGTTCCGAATGACCGAGATGCTTGCCATGCTGCCCCAGGATCCGTCGGCGCCGCCCACGCCGGCCCAGGCGCGCGACATGATGGAGAAGCTTGCCGGCTTCTATGAAGGCCTCAGCGTCGGCAAGATCGAGATCGGCAAGATGTCGATCGGGACGCCGCAAGGGACCGGCAGCATCAATCTTGTCAGGTACAAGGACGGCGATTTCGCCATCGAAGGCGTCGACCTGCCGTCGCCGCAAGGTCAGCTCAAGATGGAGCGCTTCGCGCTGAAATCCTTCAGCGTCACGAGCCTGATGCGCTGGGCAGCAAGCCTCGTCACGCCCGGGCGGGCACCCGCGCCGGATCAGATGCTCGGGCTGTTCGGCGTGCTCGCAGGTGCGGAGATCAAGGGCGTGGCGGCGCCCTACAAGAACACCAGGAAGCTGGTCACGATCGACACGCTGAGCCTGGATTGGGGGCAGCTGGTCGGCTCGATCCCGAGCAAGGCGCATGTGGTTGCCAAATTTGCCACGCCGACCGATGCGTCCGACCCGAAGCAGCTTCCATTGATCGCCGCCGGGATCGACAGGCTCGCGATCGACCTCGATCTCGGGGCGGCGTGGACCGAGGCATCCAGCAGCTTCGCTCTGATGCCGGCAACCCTCGACATCGGAGGGATCGCAAAAGCGCAATTGCGCGTTGCGCTCGGCAACGTCCCGCGCGAGGTGTTTTCAGCCGATCCCGCCCAGCTCATGGGCCAGGCAGCGCGGATCGAGGCGGTCGCGCTCGAGCTCTCGCTGCGCGACAATGGCGGCGTCGATTCCGTGGTGGCGCAGAATGCACGGGGGCGAAATGTCAGCCGCGACGCCGCGCGCCAGACCCTCGTCGACAGCGTCAGGGCTCAGCGCGCACAGATCGTGGCCGCCAATCCGGAGGCAGGCGCGGCCGTGGATGCGATCGCAAGCTTTGTCGAGACACCGGGCCAGACGCTCGTCATCAAGCTCATGCCCCGCGCCAAGGTGCCGCTTATGCAATTGATGCAGCTCATCCCGATCGACCCGCAGAGCGCGCTGGCGCAATTCAGGATCGAGGCGTCGACGGGGTTGTAGGTCTCGTGTCCCGGACGCGGCACACATGTAGGGTGGGCAAAGCGAAGCCTGCCCACCCTTGTCGCGATTAGAGAGAGATGGTGGGCACGGCGCTACGCGCCTTTGCCCACCCTACAGGAGTGCGCTGCTTCCACGGCACGCACTCACTTCTGCGGCAGGTTCACCCGCACATGCAGCTCGCGCAGCTGTTTTGTCGTGGCTTCCGACGGCGCGCCCATCAGCAAATCCATGGCCTGCTGATTCATCGGGAATAGCGAGATCTCGCGCAGATTGGTGGTGCCGCAGAGCAGCATCACGATGCGGTCGACGCCCGCCGCCATGCCGCCATGCGGCGGGGCGCCGTACTGGAAGGCGCGGTACATGCCGCCGAAGCGGTCGACCACTTCCTGCTCGCCGTAGCCGGCGATCTCGAACGCCTTCACCATCGCTTCCGGCACGTGGTTGCGGATGCCGCCCGAGGCGATCTCGTAGCCGTTGCAGGTGATGTCGTACTGGAACGCCTTGATGGTCAGCGGGTCCTGGCCCTTCAGTGCGTCGAGGCCGCCCTGCGGCATCGAGAACGGGTTGTGCGAGAAGTCGACCTTCTTGTCGTCCTCGTTGTACTCGTACATCGGGAAATCGACGATCCAGGCGAGCTCGAACCGCTCCTTGTCGGTGAGGTTCAATTCCTCGCCGACCTTGTTGCGGGCCAAACCTGAAAACTTCCAGAACTTGTCGGGATCGCCGGCAACGAAGAAGGCGGCATCGCCTTCCTTGGTGCCGATCTGCGCGCGGATCGCGGCGGTGCGCTCCGGCCCGATGTTGTTCGCAAGGGGACCAGCGCCCTCGCCGCCCTCGCGCCACATGATGTAGCCGAGGCCGGGCTGGCCCTCGCCCTGCGCCCACGAGTTCATGCGATCGCAGAATGCGCGGCTGCCGCCGCCCGGCGCCGGGATCGCCCAGACCTGGTTCTTGGGATCCTCTAGCATGCGCGCAAAGACCTTGAAGCCGGAGCCGCGGAAATGCTCGGAGACGTCCTGCATCTCGATGGGGTTGCGCAGATCAGGCTTGTCGCTGCCGTACTTCCGCAGCGCCTCGGCGAACGGAATGCGGCGCCAGTTCTTGCTCACCGGCTTGCCCTTGGCGAACTCTTCAAAGACGCCCGTGATCACCGGCTCCATGGCCGCGAAGACGTCTTCCTGCGTCACAAAGCTCATCTCGACGTCGAGCTGATAGAACTCGCCGGGCAGGCGGTCGGCGCGCGGGTCCTCGTCACGGAAACAGGGCGCGATCTGGAAGTAGCGGTCGAAGCCCGACATCATCAGCAGCTGCTTGTACTGCTGCGGCGCCTGCGGCAGCGCGTAGAACTTGCCGGGATGGATGCGCGACGGCACCAGGAAGTCGCGCGCGCCTTCCGGCGAGGACGCGGTCAGGATCGGCGTGTTGAACTCGAAGAAGCCCTGCCCCTCCATGCGCCGGCGCATCGACTTGATGATCTCGACGCGGGTCATGATGTTCTGGTGCAGCTTTTCGCGGCGCAGATCGAGGAAGCGGTACTTCAGGCGGATGTCCTCAGGGTATTCCTGGTCGCCGAACACCGGCAGCGGCAGGTCGCCGGCCGGGCCGAGCACCTCGATCTCGCTGACATAGATCTCGATCTTGCCGGTCGGCAGATCGTCGTTGTCGGTGCCTTCGGGGCGGCGGCGGACCTTGCCGTCCATCTTGACCACGAATTCCGAGCGCAGCTTTTCGGCCAGCGAAAACGCCGGCGAGTCCGGATCGACCACGCACTGGGTCAGGCCGTAATGGTCGCGCAAATCGATGAACAGCACGCCGCCATGGTCGCGCACGCGATGGACCCAGCCCGAGAGGCGGATGGTCTCGCCGATGTTGCTCTCGCGGAGCGCGCCGCATGTATGTGACCGATAGCGATGCATGGTCGTCCCAAAATGATGTCTGAGGATCGAATCGGACGGCCGGTAACGGCCGGTCCGAAGTTGCGCAGGGTTTACCCGACGAGGCCGGGGGCGGCAACCAAGGGAACGGCCTGTTTTGGGCTCGGACTGGCCATTTTTGGCCGATCGGGCCTCAAGCCTTTGCCATCGGGCGTTCCCCGCCTATCTTTACCTCCATGACCGTCCATTTCCCGTTCCAGAACTCCTATTCGGCCCTGCCCGACAGCTTCTTTGCCCGGGTGGCGCCCACCCCAGTTGCCGCGCCCCGGCTGATCAAGCTGAACCGGCCGCTGGCGGTCCAGCTCGGGCTCGACCCTGATTTGCTGGAGACCCCTGAAGGAGCCGAGATCCTGGCCGGCAAGACGGTTCCCGCGGGGGCCGATCCCATCGCCATGGCCTATGCCGGCCATCAGTTCGGCAATTTCGTGCCCCAGCTCGGCGACGGCCGCGCCATCCTGCTCGGCGAAGTCATCGACCAGGACGGTGCCCGCCGCGACATCCAGCTCAAGGGAAGCGGGCCCACCCCGTTCTCCCGCCGCGGCGACGGCCGCGCCGCGCTCGGCCCGGTGCTGCGCGAATACATTGTCAGCGAAGCGATGTTTGCATTGGGCATCCCGACCACGCGCTCGCTCGCCGCGGTCGTCACCGGCGAGCACGTCATGCGCGAGACCGTGCTGCCCGGCGCGGTGCTGACGCGCGTCGCTTCCAGCCACATCCGTGTCGGCACCTTCCAGTTCTTCGCCGTGCGCCGCGACACCGAGGCGATCCGCCGGCTCGCCGACCATGTCATCGCGCGCCATTATCCCGAACTGATCGACGCCGAGCGGCCGTACCACGCCCTGCTTGCGGGCGTCGTCGCGCGCCAGGCAAACCTCATCGCCCGCTGGCTGCTGGTCGGCTTCATCCACGGCGTGATGAACACCGACAACAGCTCCATATCCGGCGAGACCATCGACTACGGCCCCTGCGCCTTCATGGATGCCTACAACCCTTCGCAGGTGTTCTCGTCGATCGACGAGATGGGCCGTTACGCCTATGCCAACCAGCCGCGCATCGCGCTGTGGAATCTGACCCGGCTCGCCGAATGCCTTCTGCCGCTGTTCGACGAGGAGCAGGAGAAGGCCATCGCAGAGGCCCAGGACATTCTCGGCGCCTTCTCCGAGACGTTCAGCGTCGCCTATCAGGCCGGCCTGCGCAAGAAGGTCGGCCTGTTCACGGAGCGCGACGGCGACGACGCGCTGATCCAGGACCTGCTCGATGCCATGGCGAAGAACCAGGCCGACTTCACCCTCACCTTCCGCAAGCTGGCCGATGCCGCAGGTGATCCGGATGCGGACGACGCGCGCGCCCAGTTCATGGATCCCGGCGCCTTCGATGAGTGGGCCAAGCGCTGGCGCGAGCGCACGGCACTCGAGCCGCAGAGCGCGGCCGAGCGGCAAGCCGCGATGCACGCCGTCAACCCGCTCTTCATCCCGCGCAACCACCGCGTCGAGGCCGTGATCCAGGCCGCGCTCGCCGACGACTTCACGCCGTTCGAGGAATTCGTGAAGGTGCTGCAAAAGCCGTTCGAGGACCAGCCGGACTACGCCGCCTATGCCGATCCGCCGCTCCCGGACCAGCGGGTGTTGCAGACGTTCTGCGGGACGTGAGGCCTGGTCCGAAGACACCGACACTCTCTACGGACACGCCTCACTTCTGCCGCTACGTTGGTTCGCCCTGAGAACGCGATGGATCATGATGATGAACGAGTTTCTCGGCCGTTGCCTCGCCGCCAAGTTCGAGAACCTTCTTCGATAGCTCCTCAGCAACCTTCGCCGCACTATCGCCGCCGCCGCCCCAACGAACCGCAGAGCCCGCGGCCATTCCGCCTGCGGCCCCAACGAGTTGGCCTGCAATTGAGAAAACGCGCTTACGGCGCGATGTCCGCTTGATTGCCTCTGTCAACTCGATTGGAAATTCAACTTTCGTTAGAGACGCTAACACCCTCCGCTTTGGACTCAATGCAAACCAGAGCGCCACGAAGCCGATGCCAACTGTGCCGCAGAAGGCCAGCACGAAGATCCAAATTTCACGGATGGCAAAAAAGGGGAGGAGAACGAACGTGGGGATCCAAAACAGCAAAAGCCAGGAGACGACGCGTCTCTCATACCCCTCCAATCCAATCATCGTCTCCCAATCAATGATGTGACCGTATGACGGGTTCACAGGAGAGATCACCCAAAGCCGGTCGTCGCCGTCGTCACGGCAGACCGGTTTGAGTTCATCCGGGCACGGCAGAATTGGAGATTTCCGTTCTGCCATCGCGCGACAATAGGCTTGGTAAGAGCTGTTGATCCAGTCGGCAGTACCCTGCGTTGCCTCAATGCGAATTGTCTGAGAGTTCATATTTCCTCCCGAATATCCGTGATTGAAATCAGATTTCGTAAGGCGGGGATTATACAACTAAGCGGCGAACAACGAAAATCCCACTGAACCGCCGGCCTGCTGTAGCAAGACACCACTGCAGCGGGGTTCAGAATCCGGGGCCGAAAAACCACCATTGTAGCCGCCAAGGCCGATGGTTTCGCTTCGCTCCCTCATCCGACCGACCGCCGCTGTGGACACGGGAACTGCTGTCATCAAACTGAAACACTCGCGCTCTAACGGCCTGTCAGCGCCGTCTTGCCGGGGGCGCCCATCCTCCAACGATCCTGACAAGCGCCCATGCCCTTCAAGTTCATCCACATCACCGACACGCATCTCGCGAACCCCGGGCTGAAGCTCTATGGCCTCGATCCGCGCGCCCGGCTGGATGCGGCGATCGCCGACATCAACAAGCATCAATCCGATGCCACCTTCGCGGTCGTGACCGGCGACCTCACCCATTGGGGCGAGGCTGAATCCTACGCCAATTTCGCCGAGGCGATGGCTGCGCTGAAAATCCCTTACATCGCCATGGTCGGCAATCACGACAAGCGCGTGGCCTGCCTCGACGGCCTGAAGGCCGCCCCGCGCGATCCCAACGGCTTCGTGCAGGGCACCCGCACCACCGAGCACGGCCTGTTCGTGTTCCTGGACACGCTGGACGAGACCAGCCACGCCGGCGAGATGTGCGCCAGGCGCCTCGGCTGGCTCGCGAGCACGCTGGCCGCAGCGCCGGCCGACACGCCGTTCGTCGTCTTCATGCACCATCCACCCTTCCCGGTCGGCGTGCACGCGATGGACGAGATCGCGTTGAAGCAGAGCGCCGAATTCGCTGAGGTCATCGCGCCCTATCGCTCGCGCATCCGCCATCTCTTCTTCGGCCACGTGCACCGGCCGATCTTCGGCAGCTACGGCAAGATCCCGTTCTCGACGCTGCGCGGCACCAACCACCAGGTCTGGTTCGAGCTTGACGCCACCGCAACCGATCATCTCGCCAGCCACGAGCCGCCAGCCTATGGCGTGGTGCTGATCGACGACCAGAACCTCGTCGTGCACAGCCACGACTTCCTCGACACCAGTCTGCGCTTCCCCTTCGAGCCACCGGCCGGAGTGGACGGCCGCAACTATGCGCTCAACTTCCCGGCGCGATGACATGAGCCTCGCTGAACCCGCGGCTCTCCCGGTCGCGACTTCGGCGGCACCGCGCCTGCACGTCCTGAAGCGGTTCGTGGGCCGCTTCAAAGCCTCGCTGCCTGCCTATCTGCTGCTGCTGCCCTCGCTGGTCTTCCTCGCGCTGTTCACCTATGGCGCGATGGGACGCGTCATCATCGACGCGCTGTATCAGCGCGCCACGCCCAAGGCGCCGGTCCGTTTCGTCGGCTTCGACAATATCGCCGCGGTGCTGGCCGACCCCGCCTTCACCGGAGCCGTCGTCAACAACCTGATCTATGCCGTCGGCACCGCGATCCCCAGCATCGGCCTTGCGCTGCTGTTCGCGCTGGCGCTGGCACGCACCAGCGCGGTGAGCAGCGCGCTCCGCGCGGCGCTATTCCTGCCGGTGCTGATCCCGATGGTCGCAGCATCAGCCCTGTTTCTGTTCATCTTCCTGCCCAATGTCGGCCTGCTCGACTATTACATCGGACGCCTGCTTCCGGTGCTGCCGAACTGGCTCGGCGATTCCGACATCGCGCTCTACGCGATCATGGTCATCACGATCTGGAAGAACGCCGGCTATTACATGCTGTTCTTCCTCGCCGGCCTCCAGTCCGTGCCGGAGGATGTCATGGAAGCCGCGCATCTCGATGGCGCAGGTCCGTATCAGCGGCTGCGCCACATCATCCTGCCCGAGCTCCAGCCCACCTTCCTGTTCGTCACCGTGATCGCCATCCTCAACGCGGTGACGCAGGTCGACCACGTCTTCGTCATGACCAAGGGCGGGCCGTCCAACGCGACCAATCTCGTGCTGTTCTACATTTACCAGCAGGCGGTCGAGCACTACGACATCGGCAAGGCGTCGGCGGCAACGCTGCTGACGCTGGCAGCACTGATGGGCCTCACCGCACTCTCCTTCCGCACCATGGCGAACCGGGAGGGCGGGCGATGACGCCAATCGACTGGCTGCTCAAGGACGCTCCGCTCGCGACCCGCCGCGAGATCACGCCAAAGCTCGGCTTTCTGCTGACCGTGCTGCTCGCGATCGTCTGGCTGATCCCGTTCCTGTGGATGGGTGTGGCGACGCTGCGCCCGGCCTCCGAGGGCATCAACCTCATGGCCGAGCTGATGCCGAGCCTGAAGCCGACGCTGGACAATGTCAGGGACGCCTGGGAGATCGGCGATTTCCCGCGCTACGCGCTGAACACCACGATCATCTGCACCGGCATCCTGCTGGTGCAGTTCTTCACGATCACGCTGGCGGGCTTTGCGTTCGCGCGGCTCGACTTCGCCGGCAAGTCGCTGATCTTCTACCTCTTCCTGATGCAGCTGATGCTGGTGCCGGTGCTGCTGATCGTGCCGAATTTGCGCATCATCGCGCAGTTCGGCCTCTACGATACGCTCGCCGGCGTGATGATGCCGTTCTTCGCCTCCGCCTTCGGCACCTTCCTGATGCGCCAGGCCTTCGAGGCCATCCCGACGGAGCTCGAAGACGCAGCCCTGATCGACGGCGCAGGCCTGTTCCAGCGCATCCGCCACATCTACGTGCCGCTGTCGATGCCGAGCTTTTCGGCGTTTGCGATCATCTCGGTCACCAGCCACTGGAACGACTTCCTGTGGCCGCTGATGGTGATCAATTCGCCGGACAAGCGACCGCTCACGGTCGGTCTCTCCGTGTTCACCGCGACCGCCGAAGGCACGCAGGCCTGGGGCACCATCGCCGCCGGCACGCTGATGGTGATCGCGCCGCTGCTCATCACGTTCCTGATCTTCCAGAAGCGCTTCATCAGTTCTTTCGTCACCTCTGGCATCAAATAGGAGATTTTCGATGCTGTTTTCCCGCAGGCTCATGCTTGGCCTCGCCATGGCAGGCTCACTGGCTGGCGCCCTCGCCGTCCCGGCGATGGCCGAAGGTCCGACCGAGATCGACCTGTTCTTCCCCGTCCCCGTCGACGGCAAGCTCGCCCGCGACATGAGCACCTTGATCAAGGAGTTCAACGAGGGTCACCCGGACATCAAGGCGACCGCCGTCTACACGGGCTCCTATGACGACACGCTGATCAAGACGCGCGCGTCGATCAAGGCCGGCAAGCCGCCCGCCGCAGTGATCATGTCGGCGAACTTCCTCCTGGACATGCAGATCGAGAACGAGCTCACCAATCTCGATCCCCTGATCGCCGCCGACGGCACTACCAAAGAACAGTTTTTGGGCCAGTTCTTCCCGGCGCTGCAGGGCAACGCGGTGATCAACCGCTCGGTCTACGGCGTGCCCTTCCACAATTCGACGCCGCTGCTCTACATCAACGCCGACAAGGCCAAGGAAGCCGGCCTTGATCCGAGCAAGCCGCCGCAGACCTGGGCCGAGCTCACCGACTGGGCCAAGAAGCTGACCAAGCGCGAGGGCGACAAGGTGACCCAATGGGGCATCGCGATCCCCTGCGCCTACGACTATTGCGGCTGGATGATGGAAACGCTCACCATGACCAATGGCGGGCGCTACTACAACGAGGAGTTCGGCGGCGAGGTCTACTACGACACGCCCTCGATGCTGGGCGCCCTGACCTGGTGGAACGACCTCGTCTATAAGCACAAGGTCCACGCCCCCGGCGCCACCCCTGGCCCGGCCGTCAGCACCTCCTTCATCTCCGGCAACGCCGCGATGATGATGCTCTCGACGGGCTCGCTCACTTACGTGCGCGACAATGCCAAGTTCAATTACAAGGTCGCGTTCATCCCGCGCAACGTCCGCAACGCCGTGCCGATCGGCGGCGCCTCGCTGATCGTTCCGGCCGGTCTCGAAGCCGACAAGCAGAAGGCCGCCTGGACGCTGATCAAGTGGATGACCTCGCCCGAAAAGAGCGCCTGGTGGAGTCGTGCCACCGGCTATTTCGCGCCCAACATGGCCGCCTACAAGACGCCTGACATGGTCGACTTCCTGAACAAGAACCCGGACGCCAAGACCGCCGTCGAGCAGCTCGAGGTCGCCAAGCCGTGGTTTGCGACCTACAAGACCGTGCCTGTCCGCAAGACCCTGGAGGACGAGGTGATGCTGGTCCTCAACGGCAAGAAGCAGCCGAAGGAAGCCCTCGTCGCCGCGCAGAAGGCCGCGGATGAGACGCTGAAGCCGTACAATGCGGAGACCTCGCTGAAGCTGCCGTAAGGGCCGGCTGCAACGGCAAACGGACAATCGGCGCTCCGTCATGCGGGGCGCCGAATTCGTTTGGGCGGTTTGCCCCCCGTTAACCCCCCGTCCACCATCCGGCCCGCCCCGCCGCCGGTAACCACGGGAATTAACAGACCCTCAACGCACCCCAGACAAGTTTAGCAATGTTTCCGAGGGGTTTTGCCGTGGATCTGTTGGTTTTCGAGTTCCTGGGACTGGCGCTGGTGGCCATGTGCGTGGTCGTGGTGGCGCTGCCCTGCGCCCGCAAATCCTCGAACCGGGTCCGTTACGAATAGGAATTTCGTCGGAAAGACGCGATTCCAGCCCGATGCAAGGCTCGAATTCGCTTAGAGCCCCTTGACATCACAGCGCTTTCGGCAGAACGGCTGATGTACTTGTCATGGGCCGTTCATGGATTTGATTACCACCACCGCTGACCTCGCGGCTGCCTGCAGCCGGATGGCCAAGCACCCCGTCATTACCGTCGATACCGAGTTCCTGCGCGAGACCACCTACTACCCGCTGCTATGCGTGGTGCAGATGGCCAGCCCCGAGGAAGCCATCGTCATCGACGCCCTGGCCGAGGGCATCGACCTCAAGCCGTTCTTCGAGCTGATGGGCAACGAGGGCGTGCTGAAGGTGTTCCACGCCGCCCGCCAGGACATCGAGATCATCTGGCACCAGGCCAACATCATTCCGCACCCGGTGTTCGACACCCAGGTCGCGGCCATGGTGCTCGGCTATGGCGACAGCATCGCCTATGACGCTCTGGTCGAGAAAGTCACCGGCCACCGCCCGGACAAGACCCATCGCTTCACCGACTGGTCGCGCCGGCCGCTGACCAAGGAGCAGATGCATTATGCGGTCTCCGACGTCACCCACTTACGCGACGTCTTCGCAGCCCTCGATGCCGACCTGAAGAAGCGCCGCCGCAGCGAATGGGTCTCCATCGAGATGGAGGTTCTGACCTCGCCGAAGACTTACGACTTCCACCCCGAGCGCGCCTGGGAGCGGCTGAAGACGCGGGTGCGCAAGCCGAAGGACCTCGCCGTCCTGATGGAAGTCGCGGCCTGGCGCGAGCAGGAAGCGCAGAGCCGCGACGTGCCGCGCGGCCGCGTGCTGCGCGACGAAGCCGTCAGCGACATCGCCACCCACGCGCCGAACACGCTGGAGAAGCTCGCCAACCTGCGCTCGGTGCCGAAGGGCTTTGAGAAGTCCAAATGGGGCGCGGACATCGTCGCCGCGGTGACGCGCGGACTGGCGCGCGATCCTGCCACGCTGCCGAAACTGGAGAAGCCGCGCAACAACAACAACGGCGCGGCCATCGTCGAGCTGCTGAAGGTGCTGCTGCGCATGACCGCGGAACGTCACGCCGTCGCCAGCAAGGTGATCGCCACCGTCGACGATCTCGAAGAGATCGCAGCCGACGACGAAGCCGACGTCCCCGCCTTGCGCGGCTGGCGCCGCGAGCTGTTCGGCGATGCCGCCTTGAAGCTCAAGCGCGGCGAGCTGGCGCTGGCGATCGAGAAAGGTCGCGTGATCGGGGTGCAGCGGGCGGAATAGTCAAATCGCTAACTGCTAACGCGAAAACAGTGTTGCACCGTCATCCTGAGGTGCGAGGCGTGGGACGCAACGCGTCCCACGGGGAGCCTCGAAGGAGGCACGGCCCCGCTGCGGCAGTCGGGCCGTCGCCCTTCGAGGCTCGCCGAAGGGGCGAGCACCTCAGGGTGACGGGTTAAACTGAGCACCCCGACGAAGCGCTTCCCCTACGCCAGCGTCAGCTTCGCCACTTCGCCCTTCATGTCGTTCAGCACGCCCGTGATCGCCGCCACCAGCTCGTCGATCTGTGCTTTGGTGACGATCAGCGGCGGGCAGACGGCGATCGCATCCAGCATGTTGCGCGAGATCACGCCGCGCTCCTGGAGCATGCGGCTGGCCATGCCGCCGACGGCGCCGGGCGTGCTGGCGGCCGTCTTGCGGCCCTTGTCGAGCACCAGTTCGAGCGCCGCGATCATGCCGACGCCGCGGACCTCGCCGACCAGCGGATGGCTTGTGAGCTCACGCAAGCGGCCCTGCATGTAGCCGCCGAGCTCGGCAGCATGGGCCACCAGGCCGCGCTCCTCGATGATCTTCAGGTTCTCCAGCGCGATGGCCGAGCCGACCGGATGGCCGCCGGCGGTGAAGCCGTGGCCGAGCACGCCGATCTTGTTGCTCTCGTCCGCGATCGGCTCGAACATGCGGTCGTTCATGATGATCGCCGACAGCGGGAAATAGCTCGAGGTGATCTGCTTGGAGACCACGATCGCGTCGGGCTTGATGCCATAGGTCTCGCAGCCGAACATCTTGCCGGTGCGGCCGAAGCCGCAAATGACCTCGTCGGCGACCAGCAGGATGTCGTACTTGTTCAGGACCGCCTGGATCTTCTCCCAATAGGTCGCCGGCGGCACGATCACGCCGCCCGCCCCCATCACCGGCTCGCCGAAGAAGGCCGCGATCGTATCAGGGCCTTCCTTCTGGATCAGCGCGTCGAGCTCCTCGGCCCGGCGCGTCGCGAACGCCTCTTCGCTCTCGCCGGGGGCGCCGTCCTTGTAGAAATGCGGCGAGCCCGTGTGCAGGATGTTGGGCAGCGGCAGGTCGAACGAGCGGTGATTGTTCGGCAGGCCCGTGAGGCTGGCCGAGGCGATGGTGACGCCGTGATAGGCGCGCATCCGGCTGATGATCTTCTTGCGCTGGGGCTGGCCGAGCGCGTTGGAGCGATAGGCAATCAGCTTCAGGACGGTGTCGTTCGCTTCCGAGCCGGAATTGGTGAAGAACACCTTGCTCATCGGCACAGGCGCGAGCGCGACCAGCTTCTCGGCGAGATCGATCGAAGGCCCGTGCGATTTGGCCGAGAAGGTGTGATAGAACGGCAGCGCCAGCATCTGCTTGTGTGCGGCGTCGACCAGCCGCTTCTCGTTGAAGCCGAGTCCGACGCTCCACAGTCCCGCCATCGCCTCGAAATAACGCTTGCCCGACGCGTCGAAGACGTAAGGGCCCTCGCCGCGCTCGATCACCAGGGGACCGGCCTGCTGGTGGGCTCGCGCGTTGGTGTAGGGATGGAGCTGGTAGGCCACATCGCGGGCTTCTTGCGAATTGGGCAGCATGGACATTGCGGGATTCCTTAAGTCGTCACGTCGCCGGCGCGGCCAACGTGATCACTTGGCTATTGCGCCGGGACAAAACTTGCAACGCCAATTCGTTGGCAGCAAGCGCTCAGCAGCGTTGCACAAAGCCGCACGCGAGCCAGCATGCAGATCTGTCGCTTGCGAAACCTGCGCGCTCTCAGGCGGCGTCGCCGTCATCCCCGTCGTCGGCGACGGCAGCGGCTTCCCTCACCTCGACCAGCGCCATCGACAGCAGATAGACCGTCGTGGGCAAGCCGACGCGGCGCGCCGTCTCCACGGCACGCGACAGATCGCTCGCCAGCTCCTTGAGCTCGTCCCCCCGTGACAATGTCCCACCCCATCCATCCGCCGACCACGGCCGCCTACACCGCGATGGCGCCGCTGGTTCTGATCAGTTCGGCGCTGGCGTGGATGGTAGCAAAATTTCCGACGACATTCACCACCGACTGTTTGTAGGCGGCGGCATCGCCTGCGCCCGGCTGGCGGCAGGCCACGGCGTCGGTGACGATCTGGTAGCGATGGCTGCGGTGAAACCCGTCGACGGCGGTGGCCAGGATGGTTTCGTCGAGCGAAAAGCCGATCAGCACGGAGCGCACATTGCGGATATTGGACATGTAGTCCACAAACCGCGCGGAACTGTAGGCCGACGGCAACGGGTGGTCGAACGTCATTTCACCCGGCCGCGGCTTTGCCGCGGCGATCCAATCGGTCAGCCTGGATGCCGGATTGAACCAGGCGGCCTGGGCGATGCGTTTCAGGTGCATCACCGGCCAGAGATTGCTGCGCCACAGCGTCAGCAACTCCAGGCAGCGCATGGTTGCGGCGTCGCCGTCGAGGATGAGGTGGCGACGGCCGGGGGTCAGATATTCGACCTGGAGATCCGCACAGATCAGGATCGGCGGATCGTCTTGGATGGATGCCAGCATGGTCTTGCGCGGAGCTGCACCGGTTTCAACGGTTGGCGAGTGCGACGTCCCGCAGCGGCGACGTCACCGCCCGCCCGGCGGAGGCATCGAGCACGCCCGGCCGGTCCCAATCGCCCTCGGGACGGATGATCACATAGGGATCGCTGTCCAGCGTGATGGCGTCAGGCCCCGGCTCGATCTCCAGCAGCATCTCCGTATAGGAGAAATCCGAGAAGGTGATCTTGCGATTGTGGCCGAGCGGCTTGGCGCCGAAATGGGCCCAGAAATCGACCAGCCGGTCCTGCGCCTGGCCGTAGATCTTGCGAAACCCCTTGCGCTTCACATAGTCGACGCTCGCCTGCACCAGCTTGAACGAGACGCGTGAGCGCCGGTATTGGTGCCGCACCGCGAGCCGCTCGACCTTGGCGAAGTCGCCGAAGAAGCGTACCCGCAGGCAGCCCGCCGGCTCGTTGCCGACATAGCCGATGAAATGCGCGGCCACCATGTCGTTGCCGTCGAACTCCTCCTCGAACGGGCAATCCTGCTCCGCAAGATAGACCGCCGAGCGGATCGCGGTGACCAGCATGAGATCGCTGAGATCACGCGCGAGGCGGATGGTGATGGCACGGGAGTCGGGCTTGGCGAGGGGAATCCTAGTGCCGTGCATCTGCAAAGCTCCTTGCTTGGATGAGCGCGCCCGGCATGCGCGGCGGCTGCCGGTGCCAGGGGCGCTCGTAACACCAGAGGTCGGGCTGGAAGCTCGGGACGGGCGCAAAGCCGGTCGCCTTCATGATCTCGCGTCCGGCCACGGTTGACGGCTGCGCATAGCAATCGGCGCCGCGAAACCTTAACTGCCGCAGATGAGCCGCAGCCTTGCCGAGACCAGCGACGCCGCGCCCCGTCGCCGCGATCGCCCAGATGTAGATGGCAGCAACGTTGTCCTGCGTGGAGGCAAGATAATGCATCTCGGGTGCAGTCAGGCAGATCTCGTCGAGCAGCAGCGCGTCGTGGCCGCGCTCGCTGAGGAAAAGGAAGGCCATGCCGCCAACGAGATGGCCGTTCCGGCTGAAGGAAAGGATACTCTGGGGATCGAACGTGAAGTATCTCTCCAGACCGGCCGCGCCGATCTGCACGCCCGGCACCAGCCGCCGCGCCATTTCGGCGAGAGCGGCGATTTCGGAAAATTGCGCGCAGCGGACATCGACGTCCGGACTGAGCGGCAGCGCGTCGAAATCATGCCTTGCGGCAAACGAGCCCCTTTCCATACCCAGACAGCCCCTCTATCGTTTGCGGCTTTCGTACCCCGCTATGAGGATGAGCTTAGCGGCTGGGGATCAGCAGTATGCAGCAGTTATTGCACCGGGGTGCTGCGATGATGCAGCACCGTGAAGAAGCCCTGGACGCGTCCTGGGACGATTTGAAACTGTTTTTAGCCTGCGCAAAATATAAAAGTTTCCGCAACGCCGCCGAAGAGCTCTGCCTCACCTCCACGACATTGATGCGCCGGATCGACCGGCTCGAGGAGAGCATCGGCTGCAAGCTGTTCCTGCGCGACCAGAGCGGACTCACGCTCAGCGATGAAGGCACCGCGATGATCGCCGACGTTGCGCACATGGAGCGTCATGCCTTCAACGTCTTCCGCCGCGCCTCGCGCGCGTCGAACGACACGTCGGGCACCGTGCGCGTCGCGGTGACCGAAGGCCCCGGCAATTTCTGGATCCTGCCGCGGCTGATCGACTTCCAGAAGACCTACCGCAAGATCACCGTCGATCTGCGCTGCGCGATGGAGCAGGCCGACGTCGCGCGCCTGGAGTCGGACATCGCGATTCAGCTCGAGCCGCCGACCAATCCCGATTTGATCGTGGCCAAGCTCGGTCGCCTGCACATCTATCCCTTCGTCTCCAAGGAGTACGAAAACCTGTACGGGCTGCCGGCAACGCTCGCCGACCTGACGAACCACCGCATCGTCAAGCAGAGCGCGCCGCAGGTCGACGACGGCGCCTATGCCCGCGTGCTCGGGCTGAAATCGCTCGAGGGCATCGTCGGCATCAAGACCAACTCCTCGGTCGGCGTACTCTACGCGGTCGAGCGCGGCGCCGGCATCGGCTTCCTGCCGACCGTGTCGATCGCGCTCGGTGCGCCGCTCGTTCCCGTCGATCTCGGCGTCAGCCATCACGCCGATCTCTGGCTCACCTATCACAGCGAGTTTCGCAACTCCGAGCGCCACAAGATCGTGGTCGACTGGCTGAAGAAGATCTTCGACCCCAAGACCTACCCCTGCTTCCGCGACGAGTTCATTCATCCCAACGCGCTGATTCCGATGATGACGGCCGCGCGCGAAGGCTTTGGATTGACAGGCTATGTCGCGGCGACGCCGACGTGAGCGCGCCTCACCACCTGTATTCGAAGCCGACCGTGCCCTGGTGCGAGGTCAGCTCGTTGCGAAACTTGCCGTCGTAATTGACGTAGAGCCGCGCGGTGTTGGTCAGGCTGAGCGAGGCCGAGGCGCCCGCATCCATGCCGTAACGGCTCTCGCCAATGCCGGGGACGACGATGCTCTGGGTCCCGAGGCTGACCTGCACCGATCCAAGGTTCTGGTAAAAATTGTCGACGAACTTGCCGTAGGCCGACAGGTCCAGAATCTTCTGGTCGAAGATGAAATAGCGCCCGATCTCGGCCCCGATCATGACGCGCGCGCGCGACAGCGCGGTCGAGCCGACATTGAGCGGGTCGAAGCCGCCCGTTTCCTGGAAGGCCACGCTGGTGGCACGGACATATTCGAGCGCGCCCTTGGGCACGACGCGCATCTGGTCCCTGGTCCAGTAATAGCTGATCTCGGTCAGCGCGCCGTCGACCGCGGCGCGATAGCCGGCGGTCGCGAAGCCGAGGCCAGTGTCCCGGCTGGAATGGACTTTGCCGAAACCGTGCACCACCGCGAAGGCCCAGGTCCACGGGCCCTTGTCGACCGAACCGTTGAAGCCGATCTGCGTCAGGTCGAGCGTCGCCGACTGGAGCGCCAGCGGCACGTCGATGTCGGTGTGGCTCTGGTCGACGGAGAAGCCGAGATTGACGCCCGGCGCGAGGCGCGCGCCGATGCCGGCGACACCGCCAAATGTCTTGCGCTTGTCGCCGACGAAGTCGCCCTGCGCATCAGTGCGGACCGAGATGCCGTAGCCTTCGAACCAGGTGCGGTAGCGCGGATCTTCCGTGGCCGCCGATGCCCCGCCGCCGCCTGGATTGGTGCGGAACGCGCGGTTGACGCCGCCGGAGGCCTGGTCGCCGAGCCGCTCCAGGAAATTGGAGCCGAGGTTGAGCGCGCTGTTGCCCGCCGACCGGTCGTAATTGACGGCAGTGGGTGTCGGGACCGGGGTCGGCGACGGCGTGGGCGTCGGAGACGCAGCCGGCGTCGGGGTTTGCGCGCGAACAGGCGTTGCCGCCGACATCGTCACGACGAGCGCAAGCGCCAACACGACCGCTGTCGCGACCCGGCGAACCCGGTTCAGCCCGATCGTCTGCCGTGTCCCAGAGGGCTGCGACGCGCAGCGCATGACGACTAATCCCGAAGCAAATGGCGGCGCGCAAAAATGCAACAGGAGCGGCGCACGCCTGCCGCGATTTGTGCCGAACTGTTACTGGGGGTCAACCGGCTGGCAGGTCCAGACGAGGGCATTGCTCCCGATTGTGGTTCCGCGGCCACAGGTCCGAAATTGCAGACGAGCACGCCCGGCCCGGTCTTGAAATTCGCGCTCTGCTTGCTAACGGGCGATTTTCATGTTGCAATATCGGACACAATCGGAATTGGCCGCTCGGCTGTGCGTTTCGCGACGATGAGACTCGAACAGACTTCCGGAAGCCCGTTTGTGGCGTGGCACGCGAAAAAGCGGCCGCGTCTTTTTCGTATCTAGTGGAGGAGACGACCGATGCCGCAAAAGGGCACCGTCAAATGGTTCAACCCGACCAAGGGCTATGGGTTCATCAAGCCGAACGGCAGCGATAAGGACGTGTTCGTCCACATCTCCGCCGTCGAGCGCGCCGGACTCTCGACCCTCAATGAAAACCAAGTGGTTGAATACGACCTCGTTGAGAATCGCGGCAAATCGTCCGCGGAGAACCTCAAGGTCTCCTGATTTCTCTCAAGGCTTTCGCGCGAGAGATCATGACGTTGCCCCCGGCTCTGCCGGGGGATTTCGTATGCGACGACGCAAACGCAACGATGCTTCAGCGCACCTGCGGCGAAACCAGAAAATTCTCCGACGGCCCGCTTCCCGCCGTCTTGCAGACGTCGCCCACGATGCTGACCTTGCCAGTCGCCAGCAGCCGCAGCGCTTCGGGATAGATCCGGTGCTCGACTTCGAGGATGCGCTCCGACAGCGTATCCCCCGTGTCGTGATCGCTGACGGGAACAGCACCTTGCATCACGATCGGGCCGGCATCGGTCTCGGGGATGACGAAATGCACCGTCGCGCCAGACAGTTTGACGCCGGCGCGCAAGGCCTGGCCGTGCGGGTCGAGGCCGGGGAACGAGGGCAGCAGCGAGGGATGGATGTTGAGCATCCTCCCGTACCAGGCCTTTGTGAACTCGGCGGTGAACAGGCGCATGAAGCCGCCGAGGCAGATCAGCTCGATGCCGTGTTGGTCGAGGGCGGCCTGCAGCACCTTCTCGAAGCCCGCGCGGTCCTTGCCGAACGGCTTGCTCTCGATCACCAGCGTGTTCACGCCGCCTGCCCTCGCCCCTTCGAGGCCCAGCGCATCGGCCTTGTTGGAGATGACGAGCGAAATCTCCGCCGGGAAATCCGCAGCCGCAGCGGCCTTGATCAGCGCGGCCATGTTGGAGCCGCGACCGGAGATCAGGATGGCAACACGGCGCTTCATCGCAGCGCCAGTCATCACAGTGCCATGTCGAGGTGACCGTTATAGACGACGCGATGCTCGCCCTCCGCCGGGATCACCGTGCCGAGCTGCGCCACGGTTTCGCCCGCGTCGGTGAAGACCTCGACCACCTGGTCGACCTTGTCGGGCTCGACGATCGCGATCATGCCGATGCCGCAGTTGAAGGTGCGCAGCATTTCGAGCTCCGCAATGCCGGCCTGGGCGGCCAGCCATTTGAACACCGGCAGCACCGGCAGGCGCGCGAGGTCAATGCCGACGCCAAGATGCGGCGGCAGCACGCGCGGAATGTTGTCGGTGAAGCCGCCGCCGGTGATGTGGGCAAGTCCCTTCACCGCGCCGGTCTCGCGGATCGCGCGCAGGCAGGATTTGACGTAGAGTTTCGTCGGCGTCAGCAGCGCGCCGCCGAGCGTCATGACCGGTGCGAACGGCGCCTGCGCCTCGAAGCCGAGGCCGGACTGTTCCACGATCTTGCGCACCAGCGAGAAGCCGTTGGAATGCACGCCGGACGAGGCAAGGCCGATCACCGCGTCGCCCGCGGCGATGTCCTTGCGCGGCAACAGCGTACCGCGCTCGGCAGCGCCGACGGCAAAGCCGCCGAGGTCGTAATCACCGTCCTTGTAGAGGCCGGGCATCTCCGCGGTCTCGCCGCCGATCAGGGCGCAGCCGGATTCCCGGCAGCCTTCCGCGACACCGGCGACGATCGAGGCGGTCGCCTCCGGATCGAGCTTGCCGCAGGCAAAATAGTCGAGGAAGAACAGCGGCTCGGCGCCCTGCACCACGAGGTCGTTGACGCTCATGGCGACGAGGTCGATGCCGATCCCGCCATGCAGGCCGGTCTCGATCGCGATCTTGACCTTGGTTCCAACGCCATCGGTGGCCGCGACCAGGACGGGGTCCTTGAAACCGGCCGCCTTGAGGTCGAACAGGCCCCCGAAGCCGCCGATCTCGGCGTCGGCGCCGGGGCGTGCGGTGGCGCGCACCATCGGCTTGATCAGGTCGACGAGGCGGTTGCCCGCGTCGATATCGACGCCTGAATCGGCGTAAGTGAGGCCGTTTTTGCGGTCGGTCATGCCCGATTTCCAGTGGGTTTGCGGCTGGTTACGTCGAATTCCGGGGACGCGCAATGGCTCGCATGGCGCTCGGCGCCATACTATGTAGATATCAACGGGTTCAGCCTCAAAAGGGCGGGATTCGAGGTCAGGCCGGGTGCCGGGAAGCGCCGCGTGAGTATTCCGAACATCATTACCCTGGGCCGCATCCTGCTGGTCCCGATCATCGTCTGGGCCATCGTGTCGAGCCAAATGGAGGTGGCATTCGCCGTCTTCCTGATTGCCGGCATCAGCGACGCCGTCGACGGCTTCCTGGCCAAGCGCTTCAACATGACGAGCGAGCTCGGCGCCCTGCTCGATCCGCTCGCCGACAAGGCGCTGCTGGTCTCGATCTACCTCGCGCTCGGCATCTGGGGCGACATCCCGCGCTGGATCGTGATCCTGGTGGTGTCGCGCGACATCATGATCGTCGCCGCCGTGATCGTATCCTGGCTGTTCGACAAGCCGGTCGAGATGAAGCCATCGAAAGTATCCAAGCTAAACACAGCCGCCCAGGTCGCCTACGCGGCCCTCGTGCTCGCCTCCCTTGCCTTCGGCTTCAAGCCGGCGCCCTATGACATCATCCTGATGGGCCTGGTCACGGTCTTCACGCTCTCCTCGGTCTCGCTCTACCTCGTGGAGTGGCTGCGGCACATGAGCACGATCGAGGCCAAGTAGCACGATCGAGGCCAAATGAGCCGGGATGCGGCCCCGCAAAGGGCCAACTCCCGC
The DNA here is from genome assembly GCF_000282615.1 of Bradyrhizobium sp. YR681. GTDB lineage: Bacteria > Pseudomonadota > Alphaproteobacteria > Rhizobiales > Xanthobacteraceae > Bradyrhizobium. The sequence continues at coordinate 53,821 of NZ_AKIY01000013.1, forward strand.
TCGATACGTCCAACCTCTTCAAACGGAGCCGGCCGCGCCGGCATGGAGCACAGCTAGCGTGGCAGGCCGCGTTCACCCCCGACAATTGGCGTTCTCGCTTCCGCATGCGGAAAGCCTTAGCCGGGACAATTTCCTCGAAGGCCCCGCCAATGCGGCTGGCCTTGCCTTGATCGACGGCTGGCCGGAATGGCCGAACCGGATCATGTGGCTTGCCGGCCCGGAAGGAAGCGGCAAGAGCCATCTCGCCGCGATCTGGGCCGAGGAGGCCGGTGCCCGCTCGACCACGGCCAATGCGTTGACCGCCGCAGGCGTTCCCGGCGCGCTCGCCACCGGCGCATTGGTGGTCGAAGATCTCAACGCCAGGGAGGTGGACGAACGTGCCCTCTTCCATTTGATGAACCTTGCCCGCGAGGATGGCGCCTACGTGCTGTTCACGGGACGCGAGCTGCCGGCTTCGCTTGAGATCGAGCTCCGCGACCTGCGCTCGCGCCTGCGCGCCGTACCGGTGGTCGCCCTGCTTCCGCCCGACGATCAGCTCTTCCGCGGCCTGATCGTGAAATTCTGCGCCGACCGCCAACTCACCGTGGACGAGAGCGTGGTCAGCTACCTCGCCACCCGTCTGGAGCGGTCTTCGGCCGCGGCCCGGCACGCCGTGGAACTGCTCGACAGCGAGGCCCTGCGGCTCGGCCGGCCCGTCACGAGGGCGCTGGCCGCCGAGCTGCTCCGGAACGCCTGAGCCTGTCCGCTGCCCCCGAGGCCGCTTGACGCGGCTGACGAGCGGAACATCAATGTCATCGAAACGTCATCGGACTAACACATGCTCCCGCCGGTTTTGCGCATAAGTCGCAAATGTGGGCGAACTGGATGGACCGACTTCTTATGGACTCTGCGCAAGCCGTTGAAACTAAAGAAAAAGCCCTGGAGCCCGAGGGCCTGCCGGCGATCGCGTCGAGCCCGGAGCGATTCATCAATCGCGAGCTGTCCTGGCTGCATTTCAATCGCCGCGTCCTGGAGGAATCGGTCAATCCCAGCCATCCCGTACTGGAGCGGGTGCGATTCCTGTCGATTTCGGCGAATAACCTCGACGAGTTCTTCATGGTCCGCGTCGCCGGCATCAAGGCCCAGATTCGCGAGGGCATTGCCGAACGCGCCCCCGACGGCCTGACGCCGTCCGAGCAGCTCGCACTGATCAACCGCACCGTCTCGCAGCTTGCTTCCGATCAGCAGGCGATCTGGGCCGACCTGCGCGGCACGCTGGCCGATGTCGGCATCGCGCTGGTCGATGGCAAGGAGGTCACCAAGGCGGAGCGGAACTGGATCGAGGACTACTTCCTCAGCAACGTGTTCCCGCTGCTGACGCCACTGGCGATCGACCCGGCGCACCCCTTCCCGTTCATCCCCAGCCTCGGCTTCACCATCGCGCTCCAGCTCACGCGCGCCGTCGATGGCAAGCAAATGAACGCATTGATCCGCATGCCCGGCAAGATCGACCGCTTCATCCGCCTGCCGGCCGAAGGCAAGGTGGTGCGCCTGATCTCGCTGGAACAGGCGACAGCCTTGTTCATCAACCGCCTGTTCCCCGGCTACAATCTGCACGGCCAGGGCGCGTTCCGCGTCCTCCGCGACTCCGAGCTCGAAATCGAAGAAGAGGCCGAGGATCTCGTCCGCCTGTTCGAGACCGCGCTGAAGCGCCGCCGCCGCGGCTCGGTGATCCGTCTCGAGATCGACGCCAAGATGCCGGAGCAGCTGCGCAACTTCGTGCAGCACGCGCTGTCGGCCGCCGACGACGAGGTGTTCCTGGTCGACGGCGTGCTCGCCATGAACGAGCTCTCGCAGCTCACCCGCCTCGACCGGCCCGACCTCGAATTCACCCCTTACGTGCCGCGCCATCCCGAGCGCGTGCGCGAGCATGGCGGCGACATCTTTGCCGCGATCCGGCAGAAGGACCTCGTCGTCCATCACCCCTACGAATCCTTCGACGTGGTGGTGCAGTTCCTCCAGCAGGCCACGCGCGACCCTGATGTCGTCGCGATCAAGCAGACGCTCTACCGCACCTCCAACAACTCGCCGATCGTGCGCGCGCTCGCGGAGGCCGCCGAAGCCGGTAAATCCGTCACCGCGCTGATCGAGCTGAAGGCGCGCTTCGACGAGGAAGCCAACATCCGCTGGGCGCGCGACCTCGAACGCGCCGGCGTGCAGGTCGTCTACGGCTTCCTCGAATTGAAGACGCACGCAAAGCTCTCGATGGTGGTGCGCCGCGAGGGCGGCAGCCTCACCACCTACGTCCACACCGGCACCGGCAACTACCATCCGGTCACCGCGCGCATCTACACCGACCTCTCCTACTTCACCTCCGATCCGACCATCGGCCGTGACGCCGCGCGCGTGTTCAACTTCATCACCGGCTATGCGGCGCCGAGCGATCTGGAAAAGATGGCGGTGTCGCCGCTGACCCTGCGCAAGCGCATCATCGAGCACATCCAGGGCGAGACCGCGCATGCGCGGCATGGCCGCCCCGGCGCGGTCTGGATGAAAATGAACGCGCTTGTCGACCCCGACATCATCGACGCGCTGTACGAGGCCTCACAGGCCGGCGTTCAGGTCGAGCTCGTGGTGCGCGGCATCTGCTGCCTCCGGCCCGGCATCCCCGGCCTGTCCGAGAACATCCGCGTCAAGTCGATCATCGGACGCTTCCTGGAACATGGCCGAATCTACTGCTTCGGCATGGGCCAGGGCCTGCCGGGCGCGAAGGCGGCTGTGTATATCTCCTCGGCCGACATGATGCCGCGCAACCTCGACCGCCGCGTCGAGGTGCTGTGTCCGCTGCAAAATCCAACGGTGCATCAGCAGGTTCTCGAACAGATCATGGTCGCGAACTTGAAGGACAATGAGCAGAGCTGGCAATTGTTGCCGGACGGGTCCTCAACGCGTATGAAGGCCGCGAAGGGCGAGGAGCCTTTCAACGTCCACAACTACTTCATGACAAATCCGAGTCTGTCTGGCCGTGGAAAGTCGCTCAAGGAATCCTCGCCGCGTCGTCTCACGCGCCGGAACGAACGCCATCAATCCTGATCCGGGATCGCTGACGTGACGCGGCCGCGCAAGCGCGGCTCGAGCGTCGCCGTCATCGATATCGGTTCCAACTCGGTCCGTCTCGTCGTCTACGAGGGGCTGACGCGGAGCCTGATTCCGATCTTCAACGAGAAGACGCTGTGCGGCCTCGGGCGCGAGGTGCAGAGCACGGGCCTGCTTGCGCCCGATGCCGTCGACAAGGCGCTGACCTCGCTCAAGCGCTTTCGCGCGTTGTGCCGGGTGATGCAGGTCGGGCGCGTGTTCGCGATCGCGACCGCTGCCTGCCGCGACGCCTCCAACGGTCCCGACTTCATCGCGAAGGCCGAGCGCATCTGCGCGGTGAAGATCGAGATCCTGTCGGGGCCGCGCGAGGCGCGGCTGTCGGCGCTTGGCGTCATTTCCGGCATCCATCATCCCGACGGCATCGTCGGCGATCTCGGCGGCGGCTCGCTCGAACTGATCGACGTGCGCAGGAACACCGTGCGCAGCGGCGTGACGCTGCCGCTCGGCGGCCTTGCGCTCCAGGACCTCGCCCACAAATCGCTCAAGCGTGCCGACCGCATCGTGCGCGAGGAGATCGACGAGGTGCAGCTGCTCGCCGCAGGCCGCGGCCGCACCTTCTACGCCGTCGGCGGCACCTGGCGCGCGCTTGCGCGCATCCACATCATCCAGAGCGGTTATCCGCTCCAGGTGATGCACGGCTATTCGATTTCGGCTGCCGAAGCGCTCGACTTCTCGCGCCGCCTCCGCCGGCTTGCCGCCAGCAACATGCTCGCCGACATCGAGATCGTCGCCGACGCACGCCGCCCGCTCCTCACCTATGCGGCGCTGGTGCTCGAGCACATCATCCGCGTGGCGAAGCCCAAGACCATCGTGTTCTCGACTTTCGGCGTGCGCGAGGGCCTGCTGCACGAGAAGCTGCCGGAGTCCGAGCGCAACAAGGACGGGCTGATCTGTGCCGCAGAAGAGCTGAACCAGTTGCTGTCACGCTCGGCCAAGCACGCCCGTGAGCTGATCGCCTGGACCGACCGCCTGGTGCGCGTGGTGAAGCTGCGCGAGACCGAGGAGGACCGCCGCCTGCGCCATGCGGCGTGCCTGCTCTCCGACATCGGCTGGCGTGTGCACCCGGACCATCGCGGCGAGCAGACGCTCAGCCTCGTCGTCAACGGCAATTTCGGCGCGATCACTCACACCGAGCGCGCCTTCGTCGGCCTGTCCGTGTTCTATCGCTATGCGGGCCTCAGCGAGGAGAACCAGCCTCCGGTCAACATGCAGGAGCTGCTGACCCCGGCCCAGCTCGAACGCGCCCGCCTGCTCGGCGCCGCGTTCCGCGTCGCGCACCTGATCTCGGCGGCGCGGCCCGGCGTGCTGCCCGCCACGCATTTCCGCAGCCAGGGCCGCAAGCTGATGCTGGTGTTCGAGCATCGCCTCGGCGATCTCGTTGCCGACCGGGTCGGAAGCCGCTTCAAGCAGCTCGCCCGCCTGGTCAGCCGCGCCGGCTCGATCGTCCGGCGCTAGAAAATCACTCTGCCGATGCCTTGGCGTGACGCTCGGAGGATTCGAGCGCGGCCTGGCTCAGGCTGCGCCGGCGCCAGATGGTGCCGACGACCAGCACGACGACGACGCCGAGCGCTGCGCAGAGATATTCGCCGCCAGCGCCGCCGTGACCGAACTGCGGCGGGATGCGGAACGTGCCGAGGATGCCGTCCAGCGAAGCGCCGAACGGGCCGTCAAACAGGGTGTGCAGCCTGGGAGCTATGCCAGGATCGGTCGCGATCACCTCGCCCGCGATCCAGCCGAGCAGCGCTGCACCCGCCCACACCAGGACCGGCAGCCTGGCGAGCAGCGCCATGATCAGGGCCGCACCGGCGACGATCAGGGGAACGCTGATGGCGAGGCCGAGGATCAGCAGCGGCACGCTGCCATTGGCAGGCGGC
>NZ_AKIY01000014.1 GCF_000282615.1 Bradyrhizobium sp. YR681
CAGCCAATCCGATACGGCGGATATGGGAATGCCGATCGCCCGGACACGGGCGAACAAGCTTCGCGTGATCGGCATGTTGCGATACTACGCCGGCATGGCGACCTCGCTGCACGGGCAGACCGTGGATAATTCGCTTCCGGGGGACATCGTCTCGTTCACGCGGAAGGAGCCCATCGGGCTGGTTGGCGCCATCATCCCGTGGAATGCGCCGACGGCTGCATCGGTCTGGAAGATCGGGCCTGCGCTGGCGACCGGCTGCACGATCGTGCTCAAGCCGTCGGAGGAGGCGCCGCTGACGCCGCTGCTGATCGCGGATCTGATGAACGAGGCCGGCGTGCCTCCCGGTGTCGTCAACGTGGTGACCGGAACCGGGGCGGAGGCGGGCGCGCCACTGGCCGAACATCCCGACGTCGACAAGATCGTCTTCACCGGGTCTACTGCGACCGGCCAGGCGATCATCCGCGCTTCTGCCGGCAACCTCAAGCGGGTGTCTCTCGAGCTCGGCGGAAAGTCACCGGTCATCGTGTGCGCCGATGCGGATCTCGACAAGGCTGTGCCGATCGCCGCGATGGCCGCATTCGCCAATTCGGGGCAGATCTGCATCGCCGGCTCACGCCTGTTCGTGGAGCGGACGATCCATGATGAATTGGTCGAGCGGCTTGGCAAGTTCGCCTCGGCGCTGAAGATCGGCGATGGCGCGGATCCGTCGACCGAGATCGGGCCTCTCGTGTCCCAGCGGCAGCTCGACAAGGTCGAGGGCTTTCTGCAAAGCGGGCGCGACGAGGGCGCAACCGTGGTGGCGGGCGGCCGGCGCGCGAGAGAGGGGAGCCTTGCGAAGGGCAATTTCGTCGAGCCGACCGTGTTCGCCGGCGTCTCCGACGACATGCAGATCGCCCGTGACGAAATCTTCGGCCCGGTGATTTCGGCACTGCCGTTCGACACCCTCGACGAGGCCGTGGAAAGAGCCAACGCAACGCCGTACGGGCTCGCGGCCGGCGTCTTCACGCGCGACGTGAGCAAGGCCCACGTCATCTCGCGCAGCCTCCGCGCAGGATCGGTGTGGGTGAACACCTATCACGCGCTGGATCCCGCAATGCCGTTCGGCGGCTACAAGATGAGCGGATATGGCCGCGAGGGCGGCACCGAGCATCTCGACGAATATCTGAACACGAAGGGTGTCTGGATCAAGCTGGACTGAGCCTGGACCGACGCGATCGCATGCGCGCCATCGCGTCGGCCCGTCTCGCAATGTTCAATTGCGTTGTGGCATGCCGGCTGGAACGACTGTCTGAACGATGGATGAATCGAGCGATTCGTAGTCGTGCAATCCGATTGTCGCGTAAAGCTCCGCGCGCGTCTGCATCCGCTCGACGACCCCATGCGTGCCGCCGTCGCGCGAAATCGCCGCGTAGAGCTCGGCCTGGGCCCTGTTTGCCATTCGGAGTGAGGATACCGGCCAGATCACCATCGCGTAGCCCATGGCCTCGAACTCTGCGGCCGTGAAGAACGGCGTCTTTCCGAACTCCGTCATGTTGGCGAGCAGGGGGACATCAGGCATGCGCTCGGCAAACGCGCGGAACATCTCGGCGGTGTTGAGCGCTTCCGGGAAGATCGCATCGGCGCCGGCCTCGATGTAGAGCTTTGCGCGGGCGACCGCGCCATCAAGGCCTTCGCTCGCGGCGGCGTCGGTCCTGGCGATGATCACGAGGTCGCGCCGCGCTTTCGCGGCTGCCGCGACCTTTGCTGCCATATCGTGTGCATCGGCGATCTTCTTGTCGTTGAGATGGCCGCACTTCTTGGGCAGGATCTGGTCTTCGAGGTGTAGCGCGCCCGCGCCGGAATCCTCGAAGACGCGGGTCGCGTGCATCACGTTCAATGCTTCGCCGTAGCCGGTGTCGGCGTCGACGAGGAGGGGCAGTCCCGCCGCGCGGACGATCTGCCGAACGAAAAAGGCGACTTCATCCACGGCGATGATGCCGAGATCGGGCAGGCCCATCGACGCCGTCATGGCTGCGCCCGAAAGATAAAGCGCGTCGAAACCGGCTGCCTTGGCCTGTAGCGCCGCCATGCCGTTGTGGGCGCCCGGTAGTTGCAGGATGCCGGGCCGCTTCAGGAGGTCGCGGAAACGGCGCCCGGCGGATTCGCGGGGAAGATCGGCGGCAACGAGATAGGTCATCGTCTGGAACTCCGGAAGTTATTATGCGCTGCGCCGTGCTTGCGCGGTCGCCTTGGCAGTTCGATAGAACACGCTCCCCTCGAACAGCCGCCTGGCGGTGCGGTACACCGCGCCGTGAATGGCCCGCGCCCTTGCAGGATCATCGGCATGTTCGACGGCCGCATCGACCACGGTCGTGCCGGAGGGGTGGGCGATGGTGATCGGGCCGTCGCCGGCGCGGGCCGTCCGATTCGCAAGCGTGCCCTTGATGCGCACCGCGATCGCCAAGCAGGTCGCGCCTGTGATCGGGACTGCCCGATGCGGTTGACCGATCGAAATCATCCGGATGCCAAGCGACATGTCCGATGGCTCCAGCCGTCGGCCCGACAACGTCGTCATCGGGCGCGGCGCCACGATCATCGCGACCTTGGGCACGCTGGGGATTTTTGTGGCTGCCGCGACATCAGGGGCAAGGCCCATCGCCACCGAGGCTGCGCAGCGAATCGCCTCCATCCGTTCGAGAAAGATCGGATCGCTCTCGAGTGCCTCGGGCATCTCGCTGCCGTCCTTGCCGAGCGAGGCGGCCGCGACGAAGACGCAAGGATTGGCGGCATCGACGAGCGATGCCTCGAGGGCGCCGAGGCCGGGGATATCGAAATGATCGCAAGGGCGTCCGGTCGGAAGCAGGCGCCCGGTCCTGGTACCGCCGGGGTCGATGAATTCGAGCCGGACCGGTGCTCCCTGTCCGCCGACACCGTCGATCGTCATCTCACCGTCGATCTCGACGTCTCCGTCAGTCATCGGAAAGCGTGCAACGATGATCTTGCCGGTGTTGGTGTTGTGGATGCGCACGACGGCCTCGCCGTTCGCGGGCGCGCTTACCAGGCCTTCGCTGACGGCGAACGGGCCCATCGCCGAAGACATGTTGCCGCAATTTGCGCTGTAGTCGACGGCCGCGCTCTTCACAGAGATCTGCGCGAACGTATAGTCGATGTCGGCATCCGGCCGCGTCGGCGAGCCGACCACGCAGACCTTCGAAAGAGACGAGAGCCCACCGCCCATTCCATCCAGCTGGCGGCCATTGGGATCGGGCGAGCCCATCACGGACAGGAAGATCGGATCCCATGATGCGGGATCTGCCGGCAGGTCTTGTCTGTTGAATACGACGGCTTTCGACGTGCCGCCGCGTATGAAGGTGGCTCTGAGCTTGTTCTGTGGCATTCGCTGCCCTTTGCATACCGATGTATACTCTGGATACCACTGTATACATTCGTTGGGCGGGCTGCTACTCTTATTCTAATCGGTGGACGCCTGTTGCCTCGTTCCAGACAGGCGGCGCGACGCCGAATATCCTGCGTCGTTCACCTGCCTTGTACGGTCGGAAGAATCCGACGCAGATCATTGATGGACAGTTTGGCGCGTCACGCTCGTACGAGCAGCTCCTGCCGAATGAGATCGGAAAGACGTCATGACCGACGAGATGCTGTTGCCGGACCGCGCGAAATTCGCATCTGCTGCCGACTACGCTTACGCGGCACTGCGGCGTGAAATCGTCGAAGGGCGCTTTGCGCCGGGGCGGCGCATGCGCGAAGTCGAACTGGCGGAGCATCTCGGCATCAGCCGGACGCCGACGCGTCAGGCGCTGACGCGGCTCGAGCTCGAGGGTCTGCTCGATCTTCGCCCGAGAACCGGGCTCGTCGTTTCCGTCCTCGATATGGATGCGGTCGAAGAACTCTACGAAATGCGCGCGGCGCTCGAAGGCACCGCAGCCGCATTGGCCTCGAAGCATGCAAGCCCGAAGGATCTGGCCGCACTCGCCCGGCTCGTCGCCGAAGGCGAAAAGCTCGGCCGCGAGCCCTTCAATCTTTATCGGCACAACAGGGAACTGCACGACGCAATTCAAACGGCCGCGCACAATCGCTATCTCGAAAAGAGCTTGTCCGCGCTTCAAGATGCGATCGCGCTTCTGGGGCCGACGACATTGGCCGAGAAGGGCCGCTTTGCAGTGGCCCAGGCGGAGCATGCCGCCATCGTTCAGGCCATTTCGCAAAGAGAAGGCGAGAAGGCCGAGCGCCTGGCGCGAGCGCACGTTCTGAGCGCGCTCGAGACTCGTCGGGCGATCCTGGCGAAAGAGCGCGAGCAGGAGACGCGCGGCGAACGAGACGGCGTCTGAATGACGATGCGAGCGGCGCAATTTTCGCGGCTCGCAAACATGCTTCCGATCTCCACCGCCATCCCGATCTTCCAGCAACTTATTGTTTGAACGGCACTTTCCGCCCGCGACGGGCCTGCATTTTTTCGCCTTGCATTCGGATGTATACATTAGTATTCATCAGAATACATAACGCAAAAGACGCAGGCCAGACGGGAAGGAACGGAAATGCACGAAGAGTTCGATGTGATCGTCGTTGGCGCGGGAAATGCCGCTCTGGCTGCGGCAGTCTCAGCGAAGGAAAACGGCGCAGATCGTGTCGTCGTTCTCGAGAAAGCTCCCCGCGAAATGCGAGGCGGAAACACGCACTGGAGCGGTGGTGTCCTGCGCTTTGCCTATGACGAGCCGCGCGAGATCGGCGCACTGCTGCCGGGCGTCGAAGACGAATTCGAGAATTTCTACGACGGCATTTCTCCCTATACGCAGGAAGACTTTCACGGCGATCTCATGCGCGTGACCAACGGACGCACGGATCCAATCCTGTCCCGCCTTCTCGTGTCGAACTCGCAGGCGACCGTTCGCTGGATGAAGGACACCGGCGCCATCAAGATGGAGCCGGCGATCAGCCTGTCCGCGGTCAAGAAAGACAACGTCATGGTCTGGGCGCGCGGCCTCGTCGTGCGCGCTGCGCACGAAGGCGTCGGCCTCTCGCGCAGCTGGTTTTCGACCTGCGAGCGCATGGGCATCGAGGTGCGCTACGGCAATGCCGTTTCGGAGCTGCTTCAGGACGAGAGCGGCAGTGTCGTCGGCGTCAAGACCAAGGACGACGATGGGGTTCGCACGCTCGGCGCGAAAGCCGTCGTGCTCGGCTGCGGCGGCTTTGAAGCGAACGTCCAGATGCGCACGCAACACATCGGCCCACTCGTGGGGGCCGCAAAGGTTCGCGGTACGCCTCACAACCAGGGCGACGGCCTGCGCATGGCGCTCGCCATCGGTGCGATGCCGTGGGGGCAGTGGAGCGGCTGCCATGCCACGCCGATCAGCGCGGACTGGGGTGATTTTGCGCCGCGCGAGATGACCGACCGCAGCAATCGCCTGTCCTATGTCTATTCGGTGATGATCAACCGCAAGGGCAAGCGCTTCGTGGACGAAGGCGAAGACGGCGCGCTCTTTACCTACGCCAAGTTCGGCCGAGCCATTCTGGCCGAGCCGGGCGCCAAGGCTTACCAGCTGTTCGACAGCAAGGTGATCCATTTGCTCGAGCCCCGCTACTCGACCAGCGATCCGATCAAGGCCAATTCGCTCGAAGATCTGATTGCGCAGCTCGATATCGACGACAAGGCGCAGGCGCTCAAGACCGTTCAGAACTACAACGATCATGCACGCTCTGCCGACGAAGGTTTCGATCCCACCAAGAAGGATGGCCTCTCCACCAAGGGGCTCGATCTCGAAAAGACCAACTGGGCGCTGCGGCTCGACAAGCCGCCTTATTATGCCTACAGCGCGACGGGCGGCATCACCTTCACGTTCGGCGGTCTGAAGATCAACGAGAATGCCGAGGTGATCGGCACCGATTGGCGTCCGATCAAGGGATTGTACTGCTGCGGCGAACTCGTCGGCGGTCTGTTCTACGACAATTATCCGGCGGGTACCGGCCTGGTCTCCGGCGCGACATTCGGCAGGATCGCAGGCCGCAACGCCGCACACCCGCAGAGCATCGCGCCAGCTGCGGCGATGGCATCGCGATGAGTGTCGGCTCCATCATGTCGGGACCTGATGTCTGGGCCGAAAGCCTGGCGGACAAGATCTGCGCCTACGATCCACGGCAGCGAGATGCCAAAACTGTGGGACAGGCGAGGGCGGCGGTCATTACTGCGTTCGGTCGGGCGCTGTCCGGTGCGCCGGCCACGATCGCGAAAGCGCTGCTGGGAACGTCCGGTGTCGCAATGGCTGGAGGATCGTCGCTCGTCTTCGGGACCGAACGGCGCACGAGTGCGGTCGATGCTGCGCTGATCAACGCCACGGCTGCGGTGGCCGGATCCGAAGCACCGCGCGATGCCGCGAACTCGGCCTCTATCGTGGCGCTGTTCGGGCTCTGCGAGGAACGCGGAAAAACCGGGCAGGACTTCCTTGACGCATTGATATCGGCTGCGGAAATCGTTCCTTGCCTGGCGCCGACGCTGTCGCCGGCGGCGGGCCAGCCCGAATTTGCCCTGTTCGGCGGCGTCGCGGCAGCTGCGCGCGTGCTCGGATTGAGCCGCCCGAAAATTGTCGCCGCGCTGGTGATGGCGGGGATGGCTAATATTGACAGTCCTCCGGCCGGACAGGTCGGCGCAACGTCGTTCATGATCGGCCTGAGCCTTCGCAGCGGATTGCTCGCCGCTTTGCTTGCCGAAGCCCTGGACGAGGCGTCCTGCGCCGAGATGATCAAGAGCGAAGGGCGCGCGATCCAAAATCTGGCCGCGGTCAACGGAGCGCCGGAAGAGGCCGCTTTCGATCTTCTTGCCGTTCCGTCGCCGCCGGGAGCCGATCTCTGGGATCAGTTCGAGCGGCAAGCCGGCGCCGTTCTGCCGCGCGATCAGATCGCTCCGCTGTTCGAGCGGCTCGAGACGATCGACAAGGTGAAGGACCTCGCGACGGTCTCGCGTCTGTTGCAAGCCGGCCGCACTCATGCGGCGCCAAAGAAAGTTGTCTTCGCTGTGCGAGGAACGCACGAGCCGGAGGAGACGAATTGGGTCCCCTGACCCGCGAATGATACGACGCGGCCGAGCCGCGTCGTAACGACAAGCCTTACCTGACAACAAGAACAAGGCCGATAAAAGCAACATCTGGGGAGAGATTGGAATGAAGCGTTTTGAGTTGATCGCCGTACTCGCGGCGTCGGTCGTGTGTTCCGCGGCCCAGGCCGAGGACAGTGTCACGATCGGCGTGCACGCCAGTTTTTCCGGCGCCGGCGCCGCCTTTGCCGAGGGCATGCTCGCCGCCACCGACTTTGCCGCCGAAGACGTCAACAAGGACGGCGGCCTCGAGGTCGCCGGCAAGCGCTACAAGATCCTGTTCAAGCAATATGACGACCGCTACCGCGCCCAGGACGCGGTGACGGCCATGGATCGCTTGATGATCCAGGACGGAATTCGCTTCGTCGTCGGCCCGATGGGTTCGGCCGCGGCGGTGGCGACCAAGGATCAGACCACCTCCGGAAAAGTCATCACCATGACGTTGGCCTTCACGCCGCGGGCGCTTGGCGCCGATGCGCCGTTCGCGTACCGGCCGGTGATCACGACAGGCGAATTCTCCGACCCGCAGGTGGCCTGGTTGATGAAGAACACGTCTGCGAAACAGGTCGTATCGCTGCTTCCCAACGACGAGACCGGCCAGCAGATCGGCGTGGCGAACTTCAACTCATATGCCAAGACCGGCGCGAAGCTGCAGGTCGAGTATTTCGAGCGTGAACGCGTCGACTTCGTGCCCATTCTGACCCGCATTCTGATGAAGGCCGACGGGCTCGAGCTCGGCGGCAATTCTCCGACCACCGCCGGGCTCATCCTCAAGCAGGCCCGCGAACTGGGCTACAAGGGCCCGGTGTTCGTCACCGGCGGCGACGTCGCTGCCGAGATGCTCAAGGTGGCGGGCAAGGATGCGGCTGAAGGCACCTATGTCCATTTGCCGATCGATACCGGCCTGCCGGACACGGCTGCCTATGTTGCCCGCTTCAAGGCCAAATACGGCCCGAACATGAACGGCTTCAGCCCGTTCTTCTATGCCGGCCTGCAGATGCTGTTCACGGCGATGAAGAAGGCCGGCACCGTGGACGACACGACCAAGATCGCAACGACGCTCGACGGATTGTCCGACGTTCCGACCGCGATGGGCAAGGCGGGTTGGACCGGCGAGCAGAAATACGGGATCAAGCACCAGATCGATCTTCCCTTCTATGTGGGGCAGATGAAGGACGGCGTCGTCACCAAGGTGGCAACCTGCGACGTCAACGCGTGCAAATAAGCGGCCGCTTGAATAGGCGAGGCGCTTGGCGCCTCGCTGACGTGATTGGAGTCGTCGTCCCGTGAGCATGGAAATCATCCTGGTCCAGACCATCGTGAACGGCCTCATGGTCGGCATGATCTATGTGCTGATGGCCATCGGCTTCACCATGGTGTTCGGCATCATGCGCATCGTGAATTTTGCGCATGGTGAGTTCTACATGGCCGGCGCGTTCCTGTTCGCGATCCTCTACGGCAGCAACAATCTGCCGTTCTTCATCAGCGTCCTGCTGGCCGTAGGCGCCACGGCCCTGCTGGGACTGCTGATGGAGCGGATCGTCTTCCGCAAGTTTCGCGGCAACGAGCTGAACGGGATGATCGCCTCGGTCGGCGTCGCTCTCATCCTTCAGAACAGCGCGCTTCTGCTGTGGGGATCGTCGGCACGCACCGTGCCGCCCGTCATATCAGGGGTGCTGTCCGTCGGCGGGATCGTATTCCCCTGGTCGCGGCTGGTCGTCATCATCGGCGCGATCGTCGCCGTCGTGTCGCTCAATCTGCTGATCGGCCATACCCGTATTGGCCGAGCCATGCGCGCTGTGGCCCAGGACGCCGAGATCGCGCAGGTCCAGGGCATTCGCGTCGACGTCATCTTTCCGGTCGCGTTCGTGCTCGGCGTGAGCCTTGCGGCCTTCGCCGGCGTCCTCATGGCCCCGGTGCTGTCGGTCTCGCCCTTCATCGGCCTTGCGCCGACGCTGAAAGCCTTCGTGATCGTCGTCATCGGCGGTCTCGGCAGCGTTCCCGGCGCCGTGGCCGGGGGATTGCTCATTGGCCTGATCGAGAGTTTCGCCGGTACGTTCGTGAGCGCTTCGCTGTCCGAGATCCTTCAATTCCTTGTCGTGATCGCCGTCGTGCTGCTGCGCCCGCAGGGTCTGCTGGGCCGAAAGGAGCGTGAAGCGTGATTTCCGTCGCAACCAAGCCGATGCCTTATGTCGGGATCGCAGCGGCCGTCGGTGTCGCAGCGCTGCTGCCCTGGTTCGCGCCGAACCAGTTCTATGTCCATCTGGCGACAATCGGCTGCATCAACCTCATGCTCGTGCTCGGCCTGGCCATCATTGCGCGGGCGGGGCAGCTCTCCATGGGGCACGGTGGTTTTGCGCTGGTCGGCGGATATGTCTCGGCGCTGTTGTCGATGAAGGGCTGGCCGCCGCTGCTGACCCTGTTCATCGCAGGGCTGGTCGCAGCCGTCATCGCTGCCGGCCTTGGCTGGATCATCCTGCGTCTGCGCGGCGTGTATTTCGTGCTGGTGGCCTTTGCGTTCAGCCAGATCGCGGTGCTGCTGGCGCTGGACATGAGCTCCGTCACGGGCGGTGCGAACGGGCTCGTCGGCGTGCCTCCGATCTCGATCTTCGGCTACGTCCTTCGCGCCAAGCCGCAATTCTATCCCTTCGCGCTGGTCTGCGCGCTGACGACGCTGCTCCTGACCTGGCTGCTCTATCGGTCGCCTCTGGGCACGATGATGGCGGCGACCGCCGAGAACCAGCGTCTCACCGAATCGAGCGGCATCGATACGCATCGGGTCCAGGTGATCGCCTTTACGATCGGCTCCGGCATCGCGGGCTTCGCCGGTGCGCTGTCCACGCACTATCTCCGCTTCATTTCGCCGGACTCTTATACGTTCTGGGAGTCGGTCTCCTACCTGACCATGCTGGTCGTCGGCGGCCGGGACGGGGTGCTGGGACCGGTCGTCGGCGTTCTCGTGCTGACGCCGTTGCCGGAGCTGCTGCGCTCCACCGAAGGGCTGCAGCACATCATCTACGGGGCCGTGCTCGTGCTCTGCCTGATGTTCGTTCCGAACGGTCTGGCGAGCCTCGTGCAGACCTGGCGCTCGCGCCAACGGGTTGCGAGGACGAGCGCGGCGCTGGTGGCCGAGGAAGTGCCATGAGCATGCTCGAAGTCGAGAGCCTGAAGCGTTCCTTCGGCGGGCTCGTCGCCGTCCGGAACGTGTCCTTCGCGGTCAACGAGGGCGACTTTCTCGGCCTTATCGGTCCGAACGGTGCAGGCAAGACCACGCTGTTCAATGTGATCTCCGGCGTTCTGAGGCCGTCGGCGGGGACGGTTCGGTTTCTCGACCGCGATATCTCCGGTCAGCCGGCCAACCGAACGGTGCGTCAGGGGCTGTCGCGGACCTTCCAGGCCGCAACGATCTATCCGGAGGCGACGGTCATCGAAAACGTCGCGCGCGGCACCTTGGCGTCGGGGCTGACTGGCCTGTGCGGCGGCTTCTTCTCGAACGGATGGCGCCTTGCGGTCGAAGAGAAAGCACTTCATGTGCTCGACCTGTTCGGATTGACGCGTCGCGCAGGCCTGAAGGCTCGCGAGTTATCCTATGGCGAGCAACGACGCCTTGGCGTTGCCATCGCGCTCGCCAGCGAACCCAGGCTCTTGATGCTCGATGAACCGGTCGCCGGGCTCAATCCCGAGGAGGCCGCTGAGCTCGCCTCGGTCCTGCGGCGAGTGAAGGCGGAGCGCGGCGTCACCATGATCATGGTCGAGCATCACATGCGCACCGTCATGGGCCTCTGCAATCGCGTCGTGGTGCTGGACCACGGCACGCTGATCGCGCAGGGAACGCCCGCCGAGATCGTGTCCAACCCGATCGTGATCGAGGCGTATCTCGGCAAGGAAACGGTCCATGCTTGACGTTCGCGGGATCAACGTCGCCTACGGTCCTCTGACCGCGGTTCGCAATTTGAGCCTGTCCGTGGCTGATGGGGCCATCGTCTCTCTTATTGGTTCAAACGGCGCCGGCAAGACCACCACGATGAAGGCCATCATTGGTCTCAAGCCGGTGAGCGGCGGCGAGATCTACTTTGACGGCGAGCGCATCGACGGCAGATCGGCGCCGCAGCGCGTCGGACGCGGGATCGCGTTGTCGCCCGAGGGACGGCGGGTTTTTCCGGAGATGAGCGTGCTCGACAATCTCTTGGTGGGTGGATATTCGCAGCGCGACAAGGCGCACCAGAAAAAGACGCTGGACCAGATCTACGGCTATTTCCCCCGCCTTGTGGAGCGCAGGAGCCAGATGGCTGGCTCGTTGTCGGGCGGCGAGCAGCAGATGGTGGCGATCGGCCGCGCGCTGATGGCCAGGCCGCGCCTGTTGCTGCTGGACGAACCCTCGCTCGGGCTGGCTCCAATCATCGTCGACGAGATCGCGCGCATCATCGTCGAGATCAACCGCGACATCGGCATGTCGATCATCCTGGTCGAGCAGAATGCGAAGCTTGCGCTGAACCTATGCAACGAAGCCATTGTGTTGGAAACTGGCGCGGTCGCCTTGAGCGGGAAGGGCAAGGACCTTCTGGCCAGTGACTATGTGCGGCGCGCCTATCTCGGCATCTAAATATTCCTCTGTCTGGAAATTCCGGAGTTTTTGACATGACTGGCTCTTCTACCTTCGGCTTCATCGGTTTGGGCGTCATGGGTGAGCCGATGTGCCGGCACCTCGTGCAGAAGACGGGGAGCAAGGTTCTGGTTCACGATCTCAATGCCGAGCCCGTGGCGCGGCTGGTCCAGGCCGGTGCGGTCGATGCCGGCTCTGTCGCGGCGGTGGCCAAGGCCGACATCGTTTTCATTTCGATGCCGAGCGGTGCGCATTTGAAGAAAATCTGCGAAATGCCGGGCGGGCTTCTTGAGCTCGCCCGTGCTGGTCAAACCATCGTCGATCTCTCCACGAGCCCGCTGAAGTTGACTCGCGAGCTCGCCGCCGCCTTCGCCGCGAAGGGCTCCGATTATGCCGATGCGCCGGTCGCACGGACGCGAGCAGCGGCCGAGGCGGGGACGCTTGCGATCTCGGTCGGGGCAACGAAGGACGTGTTTGCCCGTATAGAGCCGCTGCTGCGCTGCTTTGCCTCCGAGGTCACCCATTGTGGCGATGTCGGATCGGGCCAGGTCGTGAAGATCCTGAACAACATGGTCGTGGTCGGGACCGTGACGGCGCTATGCGAAGCTGCCGCCATTGCAGAATCGGCGGGTGTCTCGACGCAGACACTGTTTGACGCCCTATCCAAGGGCTCTGCCGACAGCTTTGCGTTGCGCAATCATGGTTACAAGGCGGTCGCCGCCCGGGAGTTTCCTGAACGGGTGTTCTCGACCGATTACATGCACAAGGACATTTCCTATGCGCTCGACATGGCGAGGGATGCCGGGATCGAGGCAAGGGAGGCCGCACTTGGCGCCAGTCTCCTGACCGAGGCCTCCCAAGCCGGCTTTGGGGCGAATTACTGGCCGGTCATCGTGAAGGTCATCGAGGGCTCTTCCAAGAAGTCCTGATCGATGCGTGAGGGGCGGCCGGGCGCCGCCTCTCGGATTCAGAAAATAGCGAAAATCATGGGAGGGTTTTGTGCGGGTGGTTTTGCTGACGATTGCCCTGCTGCTTTCGCAGTTGAACGGGGCAGGGGCGGAAAATTATCCCTCCCAACGCATTACGGTGATCGCGCCGTTTGCGCCGGGCAGCGGGACCGACGGCGTTGCGCGCATCGTATTTCAGCGGCTGTCGGAATTGCTGAAAACGACGATCATCATCGATAATCGCGTCGGCGCGAACGGTGCGCTGGGTGCCACGGCTGCGGCTCGATCCGCGCCCGACGGATATACGTTGCTGGTCGGCGGAACATCGACGCACGCCGCCAATCCCAGCCTGCTGAAATCGATCCAATACGATCCCGTCGCCGATTTCGCTCCGATTTCTCAGTTCGGCCTCTTTCCGTACTTTTTGATCGTGGACCCCGGACTGCCCGTCAAGAACGTCGCCGATCTCGTGGCGCTGGCGAAGAGCAAGCCCGGCACGTTGACGTTCGGCTATGCCAATGCGCTTGGCCAGCTGTCCGGCGAGGCGTTCAAGCGGCGGGCGGGCATCGATATTGCCGCCGTGCCCTATCGAAACAGCCCGCAGGTCGTGACCGACATCATCGCCCAGCGCGTCTCCATGACGTTCATGGACATGGCGCCCGCGGTCTCCCAGGTCGAGGCCGGCCAGGCCCGCGCACTCGCAACCACAAATCCCGATCGCGCCTCGCGTTTCCCGGACATTCCGACCATGAAGGAGGGAGGTCTCGCTTTCATCAACATTTCCGCATGGTCGGGCCTTTTTGCTCCGAGGGACACGCCGCCCGAGATCGTCGCCAAGCTCGCCGAAGGGGTGCGTGAGGTGCTCGCAGAGCCCGAGATACGCAGCCGGCTCGCCGACATCGGCTTCGAGGCGCAATGGATCGGACCGACGGAGTTCGGCAAGCATGTCAAGGACGACATGGAATTGTGGGCGACGACAACGAGGGAAGCTGGCATCGAGCGCCAGTGAATGATGACATGTCCGAGTATGAAATCTACGCGATCCGATACGCCAAGAAGGACGAGCGTCGGTCATCGGAGAACTTCATCGACAGCAACGATGTGCCGGATATGCCGATGCCGCTGGATTTCTTCGTCTGGGCGCTGGTCGGCCGGGACCGCACCGTGATCGTCGATACCGGCTTTGACGAGAAGGCCGGTCGGGCCCGCAATTATGCCGTCACGCGACCGGTCGCCGCGGGCCTGAAGCAGATCGATATCGACCCGGAGAGCGTCAAGGACGTCATCCTGACCCACATGCACTGGGACCATGCCGGCAACCACGATTTGTTTCCCCGGGCCCGCTATCACGTGCAGGAGCGCGAGATGCATTTCTGCACCGGCCGGTGCATGTGCGATGCTCAGCAGAACAAGGCCTATAATGCCGAGGACGTCAGTCACATCGTCAGGCGAAACTTCGAAGGGAGCGTGACCCTTCACGATCCGAATTCCGATTTCGACGACGGCATATCCTTGCACTGGCTGGGCGGCCATACCGCCGGACTTCAGGTCGTGAGGGTGAGGACGCGGCGAGGTCACGTGGTGCTCGCCTCGGACGCCTCGCACTATTACGCGAACATTCTCCAGCGCCGGCCATTCCCGGTGCTGTTCGACATGAATCAAATGCTGAACGGGTTCTCGGTCATCCGGAAGCTGGCCGATAGCCCGTCGCACATCATTCCGGGACACGACCGGCAGGTGCTGTCGCTGTTCCCCGCCGCGCGCGAAGGGCTCGACGGGATCGTGCGGCTGGACGGCGATCCCATCGGGCCCCCCGTCTGAGTTCCGACCATCGCCCGAAGTGAATTCGGCGCAGGACGCGCCGGATCAGAACACGACAATTCGCCAGTTGCGGAGATAAATGACCATGTCGAAGACGTATGGACTTGCGATCGGCAATGAAACCGTGAGCACATCGAACCAGGAATGGTTCCCCGCCATCAACCCCTATAGCCGCGAGGAATGGGCATTGGTGCCGCAGGCGACGCCCTCGCAAGTCGCCGATGCGATCGCCGCTGCCAGGAGGGCTTATGAATCCGTCTGGAGCAAAACGACCGGGCTCGCACGCGCGACGTTGCTGAACAGGTTGGCCGACCTGCTCGATGCGCGGGCCGAACGCATGGCCATCATGGAAAGCACCGATAACGGAAAGATCATCCGGGAGACGCACGGACAGATGCATTTCGCTGCTCGCGCCTATCGGTTCTTCGCGGGCTGTGCCGACAAGATTTTTGGCGACACGATTCCGCTGGATCAGCGCGATGTCTTCGACTTCACGCGCCGGGAGCCGATCGGCGTCGCAATTCTCATCACGGCCTGGAATTCGCCGATGGGCCTGCTCGCCAACAAGCTTGCCCCGGCACTCGCGGCGGGCAATTGCGTCGTCATCAAGCCGTCCGAGCATGCATCCGTGACGACGCTGGAGTTCGCCGACCTGGTCCGGGAGGCGGGGTTTCCGGCCGGCGTCGTCAATGTCGTAACCGGCGACTACAGGACGGGGCAGGCGCTGCTCTCGAGCGGCCGTATCGACCGCGTGAGCTTCACGGGAAGCCCGAATGTCGGCCGCCAGATCGCGGCGGAGGCGGGCCGTTCGCTCGTTCCGGTCACTCTGGAGCTGGGAGGAAAATCCCCCAACGTCATCTTCGAGGATGCAGACCTCGATAAGGCAACCGTCGGCGCGCTCGCCGGGATTTTCGGCGCAACCGGACAGACCTGCATCGCCGGTTCGCGGCTTCTGGTCCAGCGTTCGGTCCACGATGAAATCGTGAAACGGCTCGTCGCCCGGGCTCGGAAAATAAGGCTGGGAAATCCCCTGGAGAAGACGACGGAGATGGGGACGGTGGCGAATGAGCCGCAGTTCGATCGCATCCTCAAATGCATCGGCGACGCTCAAGGCGAGGGTGCAGTTCTCGCTTGCGGTGGAAAGCCCGCGACGGGCGATGGTCTGGGAAAAGGCCTGTTCATTGAACCAACCATCTTTACCGGTGTGGAGAACGGGATGGCGATTGCCCAGGAAGAAGTGTTCGGACCCGTGTTGTCGATCATTCCCTTCGACACGGAGGATGAAGCGATCAGCATCGCCAACGATACGAAGTACGGTCTGGCGTCTGGAGTCTGGACGACGAATTTGTCGCGCGCCTTGCGTGTGTCTCGAGCCGTTCACGCCGGAACGGTCTGGGTGAATACCTACCGCGCCTCCAGCGCGATGGCGCCGTTCGGCGGCTTCAAGGATTCCGGATTCGGCAAGGAGCGCGGCGTGGCGGCATTGGATGAATTTCTGCAGACCAAGAATGTCATGATCGATTTCTCGAACGAAGAGCGCGATCCGTTTGCTCTCAAGTTGTGAGACATGCAGTCCAGCTACGATCGATGGTAATGCTCTTCGACGAATGAATCGCAACATTCGTCTGGCCGTTCGTCTTCCGCGACCACATAGACCCGCGCGCGTCCGCCTTTTGAGATTTTCTGGATGCTCTTGGGAAGATATCGGCGGTACGAGGGAATCGCCGCGACGGGATTACCAGGGCAGGGGTGGCTACACCTGCGAAATCGTCGCGGTCTGGACGTTGCCGCCGTCGTCGATGACATAGGTGACATCGCTGCCGCCGGCGATCGATAGCGATTTCAGCCGGTTCAGGCCGTCGAATTGATAGACGATCCGGCGCGAATAGGGGCCGTTGGCCGCCGCGCTCCATGGGCCGACGGAGACGCCGAGCGTGGCGTTGACGACACAGGTGTAAACGACGCCGCCTTCGAAGGTGGTGGTGAAGGTCTGGGTGAGCGCCGGCCCGGCGCCGGTCTGGCTCTTGGTTTCCACCACGCTGCCGTTGGCGGAGAGTTGCACCATGTAGGTGTAGTTGCTCGGGCCGGGCAGCGCGTCCCAGCTCGCGACGAGAGCGGTACCGTTGTAAAAGAGCTGTAGTCCGCTCGGGATGGCGAACTGCACCGACGCGGCCGCGCTGAACGGACCCTTTGAGATGCCATTGGTGCCCTGGACGATCACCGAATAAGTGGTCGGTGAGTGCAGGGCGCTATTCTGGATGCCACCGGGCGGTGTTGCGCCGGTCCAGGTCCCGATGGTGGTGCCGGTATCGTCCACCATCTTCATGACGTAGCCACTGGCGATGTCACTGTCGAGCAGCGGCCATGTCGCGCTCACATCGTAGATGCCGGTGCTCGGCTGCGTTGTCGTGAGATTGCTGATGGTCGGCGTCAGGTCGACCACGGTCGCCGGAGCGCTCCATCCGCTGTCGACGCCGGATACCGTCGCCGACACCACCACGCGGTTGATGCCGCTCAGTCCGGCCGCGCTGATGCTGCCGGTCGGCTGCGTCGATGTGATGGTGGTTGGCTGGCCGGACGGATATTGCAGCTGCATCTGGTAGCCGCTCAGGCCGCTTTGCGTGACCGTCGTCCATTGAGCGGCCACCGTCGCGCCATCATAGCTCAATTCGGTAATGACCGGAATTTCCACAATCACGAGTTCCACCGCATTGCGCGGTGTGAAGCTCGATGGCGCGATCAGCGAGCCCGCCGCGATCTCCCAATCATAGCAGTTGCCCGTCGGCGGCCAGGTGGCCCAGGGCAGCCACGGATAGGTTGTCGTGGTCAGCACCACGGTGCCGGAACCGGTGGTCGCGGAAAACGGCACGGTGTTGGTCAGCGAAAGCGCCGCGTTCTTCGGGCCAAGCGCGAGCACATAGGTCGCGGCCGGCAGCGTGCCGGTGATGGCGTACTGAACCGTCAATCCGGTGTCGAGCTGCGCGTGCGAATAGGCCGGTTGCGCGAGGGTGAGCGTGATCGAGACGATCTGCAAGCCGACCCGCGACAATTCGGCGAGCGCGCCGCCCGCCTGGCTGCACAGCACGATGTCCCAGTCATAATTGTTGCCGGCCGGAGGCCAGGTCGACCATGGCAAGGTCTGCTGATTTGGATCGAGCGTGACCGTGCCGCTGCCGGTCAGTGCCGGGAACGGGATGGTATCGGCCAGCGTCGGCGCGGTGCCGTGCGGCACGAACGACAGCACATAGGTTCCGGCCGGAAGCGCGTTCTGGATCTGATAGGCGAGGGGGATTCCGGCCGCGAGCTGATCGGGCCAGTAACTGGCGCTGCCGAGGCTGAGCGTGACGCCCGCGATCAGCAATTGCGTGCGGGTCAGTTCACCGAGCGTCTGGCCGCTCTGGCTGCACAGCACGATGTCCCAGTCATAATTGCTGCCGGTCGGCGGCCAGGCCGACCACGGCAGCGTCTGCGTGTCCGGGTTCAAGAGGATCGCGCCGGAGCCGGACGACGCGGTGAACGGCACGACGTCCGTCAGCGCCGGCGCGGTGCCGTGTGGCACGAACGAGAGCACGTAGGTGCCGGCCGGAAGATCACCGGCGATCTGGTAATTGAGGAAGATGCCGGCGTCGAGTTGCGGCTGGGTGTAGCTCGCCTGCGCCAGACTGAGCGTGACACCGCTGATCTTGATTTCGGTGCGGTTCAACTCCCACAACGGGCCAGTCGACTGGCACAGCACGATGTCCCAGTCGTAGACGTTTCCGGTCGGCGGCCAGCCGGACCAGGGCAGCGCGTCGCGGGCCGGATCGAGCGTGACCGCCCCCGTCCCGCTGCGCGGTGCAAACGGGACGGTGTCGGTGCTGGCTGCGGGATCGCCATGAGGCACGAACGACAGCACATACGTGCCCGATGGCAGCTGGTTGGTGATCTGGTAGTTCAGGTCGATCGGGACAGCGAGCTGCGCCTCGGTGTAGCTCGCCTGCGGCAGACTGATTGCCGCGGTCGCGATCGCCAGCGTGACGGTGGCCATCGGGTTCATCGCGCTCGAATTCGGCATGTTGCCGAGCACGATGTTCCAATTGTAGCAGTCGCCGGTCGGAGGCCATGTCGACCACGGCAGGGTTTGCGTATCCGGGTTGAGCAGCACGGCGCCGCTGCCGCTGGTGTTCGGGAACGGGATGGTATTGGCCAGCGAGAGCGCGCCGCCGACCGGCGCGAAGGCGATCGTGTAGGTCGCCGGCGCGAAACTGGTGAGGATCTGGTAATTGACGAAGATGCCGCTATCGAGCTGATGCTGCAAATAGTCGGTCTGCGCCAGGCTGAGATCGACCACATCTATCAGCAGCGGCGTGCGGGCGAGCTCGATGAACTGACCGCTGGTGGTGTCGACCAGAGCGATCTCCCAGGCATAGACGTTCGCCGTCGGCGGCCAGCTCGACCATGGCAGCGTATTCTGGCTCGGCGCGAGCTGAATGGCGCCGCTGCCCGAGCGCGCGGTGAACGGCACGGTCGGCGACCGGCCGGCCGGGTGACCGGCAGCGGCGAACGCGATCACATAGCTCGTATCGGGGAGGCTGCCGCCGGTGATTGCATAGCTGACGAAAACGCCGGCCTGAAGCTGCGCCCACGTGCGGCTCGCGGGATTGAGGCCCAGGGTGACCGACACCGCCATCAGCGCCGTCCTCCGTCGGTGGCGGCCCGCATCAGCCGGCGTACATCAGCCAGTAGATCGACACCGAACAATTGGCGTTGTCGTTGTCGGTCCAGTCGTCGGCGACATAGACGTAGTTGTAGCAATAGACCGTCGCGCCCAGATAGAGATTGATGTAGCCCAGCACGACGCGACTCCACACCAGGGTGTTGCCCTGATAGGCTCCGATCGACAGCGAGTAGGTGTCGAGCGGATTGTTGGCGACGAAATAGTTGGACCCCAGCGGCGTCATGTTGCTGCCCGAGCTGCTCGCCCCTTGCAGCTGGAATTTGGTCGCGCCACTTGCGTCGACCATCTTGACGAACTGCGTGGCTGTCGACTGAACGTTCGCCATGTAGAAGCATTGCTTGCCGTTGGGGATCACCAGCGGCGGGATCTGGTTGCCCTGATACCATTCGGGATCGCCGGCATCGAAGATGGTGACGGCTCTGCCGGGGCCTCCGACCCAGACCGGCTGTAACGGGTCTCGCTTGACGTGCCCCTTTGTCGTATGCGGCGCGCTCGACGTCGTCATGGCAGGTTCTCCGCGTGGCGTGCCGGCAGGTCCGCCGGCGTTGATGGGGGGAGGTCACTGGCCCGGATGCGCAAGGGCCTTGCGCCGCAATTCGGGCGCGCCCGGCGGCGGCTTGAGCCATTGCAGGATGAGGATGGTGTCGTTGTAGTCGGTGCCGCCACCGTCCTCGGCCGCATAGACGTACTGGTCGCACATCAGGACCCCGCCCATCATCAGGCGGGCTTCGCCCCACAGCACCTGCGAAAAGCTGCCGCCGTTGTTGATGCCGATCTGAAGCGTGTAGTTGGTGTCGGCGGTGTGGAAATAGCCGGCGCCGATCGATTTCGGATCGGTGCCGCTGCCGGACATCGTGAAGATGATGTTGCCTTGGGAATCCTTGAGCTGCGCCCATTGATTCCACTGTGCCTGCACGCCCGCTGAATAGAACACGTCGGTGCCGATCGGCAGCACGAGTGCGGGAATTTGATTGCCTGCGACCGGGCCGGGCATGCCGCTCTCCCATGAAATGTTGTGAGCCGTTGTGAAAATCGATCGGCGACGTCAATGCGATCTGCGTCCGTCACCAATGCGTGTGATCTCGAAAATATGCCGCCATCCGTTGCGGATGATCTTGACGCGTTTATTTTGAAATGCAACGTTTGATTGTTATTTTTTCTCAAATCGATCATTTGGCGAAACTGGGGCCAGAAACAACAGTTCACGACCTGATGCGGGGGAGGCCGGGGGCATGGGCACGTTTGGTTTGCCGCCACCCGATATTCAATTCAATTACAAGAGTGTCACGGGCTCGGCAGTCCAGGTTCTGAGCTTCGATGCTGCGCTGGCGGTCAGCAGTGACTTCGACGGCAGCGTCGGCAACAGTTTCCCGGTCGCGGGCTTCACGATTTCGCTGTGGGTGAATTCGACCCAGAGCGACGCCAACGCCGTTGTCTTCAGCTACGGCACCCAGAGCGCCGGCGCCGCGCAGCGGCTGTGGATCAAGAATCCATCCGACATCAACATCGGCTTCGGTGCGGCCAGCACCGGTGCGACCGGCCTGTCGGTGGCCGATGGTGCCTGGCACAACATCACCGTGGTCGTTCGCCCCGTGGGGCGAGCGCATTACGAAGTGCAGGTCGCCGTCGACGGCATCGTCGTTCTGATCAACCAGCGCGCGCTGTCGTTCGTCGCCGGGACCGGCCTTCCCGCGGCCGGCACGCTTGTCCTCGGCAGCGGCATCAGCGGGTCGGGCGAGACCAATTTCCGCGGCATGATGAGCGAATTCCAGCTCTGGAATTCAGCGCTCGACCCGCCGGCACTCGCCACCATCCTGCAACGTCAGGTCACGTCCGCAACTTCAGGCGTCACACTTGTGTGGGCGCTCGACAGCGCCGCCGATGCCGGCACCATCACTGGCGTGCCGAGCTTCGGGGCCTCGACATTGACGTTCCGTGAGAGCGCGCCCGGCATGCCCGCCTATGCCTGGATCACATGGACCGCAGTGTCCGGCGCGACCGATTATGATGTGAGAATTGTCGCCGACAGCGGTGAATGGACCTTCTCGCAAAGCAGGATTCTCATCTCGGACCTGCCGGTCGGCCTGCCCGGGCTGCTGCTCGGTCGCAGTTACAGCGCCCAGGTGCGTGCCAACGATTCCACGGGCAAGGGAGCGTGGAGTTCGTCGGTGTCGATGACGCCGATCGATTTCGCCGGCATCACGCTGTCGTTCCAGTCGCCCAATCTGCAAACGCTGCTCGCGGTGTGGCCGGCGGTGGATCAGAGCACGCTTTATCAGGTCGGACTGTATCAGAATCCGGCTCAAGCCCCGGTGCCGCCACCAACGGTCGCCGCATCCATCACGACCACGCAATACGATCTGTCGTCGAAACTGACCGACAGCAATGCCTGGGGTGTCCTGGTCAACGCCTCCGCGGTCGGCTCGATCGGGGCGTCGAACATGCTGGGATCGGTGGCGACGCCCGCCGCCGGCTTCTACTACGTCAACCCGGTCAGCACCGGGAACGGTTCCTTCACGTTCACGCTGCCGAATGCGCGCCCTACGCCGGATTACTTTTATCTGCGCGTCCAGCAGGGCGAGAATCACATCATCGACCAGATCATCGCCGGCACGACGACCTCGCCGGTCGAGATCCCGAGCCCGGTCCCGGTTCAGGCCGGCGCACAGTTTACCGGACTGCTGCGCACCATCGGCGCAGGCGTGCTCAGTCCCTGGAATTCGACCGCGATCACGGTGCATAAGCTCGGCGCGCCGTCGCCGCTGTTCGAGGCGGTCGCCTCGCCCGCGCCCGAGGCCTTGCAGTCAACCTGGGTCGCGGTGGCGCAGGGCGCGACCTACGACATCAAGCTGTTCCAGGACAGCAATCCGACGCCGATCGTGTCGCTGAGCCGGCAGAACACGCTCAGCTTTGCGCTCAATACCTATCTGCCGGCCGCCGCTGCGCTCACCGGGAGCGCGTACACGCTGCAAGTGAACGCCAACGATCTCGACGAGACCGGGCCGCCGAATGCGATCGTCGCGCCGCCGGCGCTGCAAGCGGGCTTCGCTTATACCTGGACCGGCAATGCAGACACCTCCACCCTGGTCGCGGGCTGGTCCGCGAGCGGCAGCTATCAGGTCTATGTCCGCGTCTTTGTCGGTGCGGCGCAGACGCCGTCGCAATATGGATTGTACACCGCGGCCCAGGGCAGCGCCGCGGTGCCGGCCCCGCCGGGCGGCTTTGTGGAAGGAACGTCTTACGCCTTCCAGATGATCGGTCTCGGTACTGCCGCGATGGCGGTGCCGGATTTCGGCACGGTGATCGTGCACAACATCGCCGCGCCGGTGGTGGTCTTCGCGCCGGTCGCGGGCGCGGTGCCTCCTGCGGTGCAGGCGCAATGGGCCGCGCTCGATCCGCAGCTCGAAACATTGCAATACCAGGTGGTCGTCGGCGGCACGCCAATGATCCCCATGCAGGCCGGCCGTGTTTACGCGTTGACCGCGGCGCAGCTGAACAGCGCCGCGGCGCTGAGTGTCCAGGTCCAGGGCGTCGCGGACAATTCCTATGGCCTGTTGAGCCCGTCGCTTCCGGTGGCGCCGCTGGCGCCCGACTTCAGCTACACCCAGCTCACCCCCGCCGGTGGCGCGATGACGGTGACATGGCACGCCGCCGCGCTGGTCTATCTCGAGGTCGGCCCGAGCGGCCAGACGGCGACGCCGGTGCTGGTCAGCGACGGCACCACCACGAGCTACAGCGTGGTGCCGCCGAACGGCGGGTTCGTCGAAGGCTCGGTCTACAACAATTCGATCAAGTCGATCGCCAACGGAACGGTCGGCGCGTTCAGCACGCTCTCTGTGACGGTGCACATCCTGGCGCAGCCGCTGCCGGTGTTCAGCGCCGGCGCGACCGCAGGCGCGCTGACGGTGACGTGGCCCGACATCCGCACGCCCGCCCAGCAGAACGCCGGGCTGGTCGTCAACTACATCGTCAAGCTCGGCGGAACGGTGCAGGGCCAGCCGGGTCCCGCCTTGACTGTTCAAGTGCCGGGCGTGCTCGATCAGGACGCCGCCGCCGCCGTCACGGTGCAGGGAAGCGCCGATGGCTCCTTTGGCATCGTGAGTGCGCTGCCGGTGGTCGCGACGCCGGGCGGCCTTCAGGTGAGCTACGATCTCGTCAGCCTGCAATTCAAGGTGACTTGCCCGGCCGCATCGGGGGCGCTCGCCTACTGGCTGGCCATCACCGACTCCGGCGGCCGCAGTCTCGGCACGCTGTGGACCAATGCGTCCAGCCTGCAAAATTCATCGATCTATGTCGGGCAGATCGCCACGGCGGTGGCGCCGAGCGGGGCCTGCACCGTCAGACTGCGCGCGCTCGCCGCCGGCACGGTGACGGCCAATGCCAATGCCGTCATCACGGTGGTGAATATCGCGGGACCGTCGATCGTCTCACCGGTCGTCCAGGATCCGCCGAACTCGACCATCACGGCGACGTGGACGTTCGATCCCTCCGCCTATGGGCTGCAAAGTGCCTCCTATGTGGCGGAGCTCCTGAACGCGGGCGGCACCGTGCTCGACACCAAGGCGGTGTCGACCAAGTCGGCGACGCTCAGCTATGCCGGCAAGAACGTCTCGCCCGGCGACACGGTGAGCGTGCGAGTGAGGGCGGTGTCGGGCGGCGTTTCCGGCCAATGGGGGACTCTGCAAGTCGCGGTCGCAAGCTCCGTGCCGCAGGTGACGATCACGAGCTTCTGCTTCACTTCGACCGACGCTTTCAATCTTGCATGGTCGGACCTTGGACCAGGCTTCACCTACACGGTGAACATGACGGGCACGGGCCTGAAGGCCGGTGTGTTTCCGAAAACCGGCCTGACCAGCACGACGCTGAGCATGACCAGCGCCGAGACCGGCGTGCAGAACGGCCAGACATACACCGCGACCGTTACCGGCTATTCGGGTGCGACCGCTGGCCCCGCCAGCGTTGGCGTGTCGGCCACTGCAGGCGAGGTCACGCCGCCCGACCATGGCGGCAGCGGCGGGTCGGGCACCGGCGGCGATCCCGTGAATCTCGCGACCGGCTGGTTCAGCTATGCCAATGCCGACATCGAGGTCAACGGTGTGGTGCCGTTGCGCTTCGTCACCTACTACAACAGCTACACGGCGCTGCCGACAGACGATCCGCCGCAGCCCAGCGTTCCCATGGGCGCGCGCTGGAACCATGTCTACAACACGCTGATCGAGACCGCACCTGATGGCAAGACGCTCGCTGTGATGTGGGGGGCGGGTCCCATCAACGTCTATGACGTGCCGCAATCGATCACCGGGTCGTACCGGAAGCAGGGGCTCCCGAACGGCGATCGCTTGGTCTGCAATTCCGATCTCAGCTACACGCTGACGCGGCGCGACCGTACGGTCTACAATTTCAATCGCGACGGCCGCCTGAGCGCGATCCTCGATCCGGCCGGCAACGCCGTCGCTCTCGCCTACAGCAACAACCAGCTCACCACCATCACCGACCAGGCCAGCGGGCGCAGCCTGACGCTGACCTACTGGAACAACGGCACCGACAA
Organism: Bradyrhizobium sp. YR681; assembly: GCF_000282615.1. GTDB lineage: Bacteria > Pseudomonadota > Alphaproteobacteria > Rhizobiales > Xanthobacteraceae > Bradyrhizobium. The sequence continues at coordinate 24,721 of NZ_AKIY01000014.1, forward strand.
CGGCCGGATCTGGAAGGTCACGGACAACACCGGCCGCACCATCGTCTACAACTACAGCTCGGGCGATCTCGTCAGCATGACCGACGTGCAGTCGCAACCGCGCAGCTACACCTACTGGTCGCGTTCGCTGATGAAGACGGCGACAGACCAGAACGGCCACACCTTCATCAGCAATCGCTACGACTCGCAGGGACGCGTTGAATTCCAGCAGGATGCGCGGGCGATCGCGGCCAATGCCGGCTATGGGTTCACCTTCCAGTATGCCGATGTCGCGGGCTCCGGCGGTGTCACCTATGTGCAGACCACGTTCACGGACCGGATGGGCAACGTCACGGTCTATCTCAGCGACAAGGCCACGCAGAACACCGTGTCCGCGGTGACGACGCTGCCGGACAACATCGTCTATCAGGTCACCCGCACCTTCGACGCATTCGGCTACATGCGCAGCGAAACCGTTTACCAGGGGTCGCCGAATCCAGCGCCGGGCACCGGCAACACGATGACTTGCGACTACGACGGCAATGGCAACGTCGCCCATGTGAATTGGCTGACCACCGGCGAGTCGTTGACGCTCGGCTATGACCCCAACAACAATCTGACCAGCCTCACCGATGCGCTCGGCGGCGTCACCAATTTCGACTATTATCCCGGCACCAACAACGTCCACACCATCACCTATCCGCTGGGCCGCAAGACGGTGGTCACCTACTGGCCGGGCAACATCGCGGGCCAGGCCAAGACCATCACCGACTATCCCGCCGCGGCCGGTGGCGGCACCAGTAGCCTCGGCAACGTCACTCAAATCAGCTACTACACCAATGGCGACCTCAAGCAGATCGTCGGGCCGCTCGGCAACAGCCGCACGATTGCTTATGACGGCGACGATCATGGCTGGCCGGTCTCGGTGACGATCGCCGACAGCAACGGCACCGCACTGCTGCAAACCGCGATCACGCCCTATCCGAAGACCGGGCTCCCCAACATCGTGGCCAAGCAATACGGCACGCAGCCGGTGGCGAACGCCTATGCGACCACCATGGTGTTCGACTTCGTCGGCAATCTCACGTCGCGGACCAACACGCTGCTGCATGCCACTACGATCCAGCGCAATCCGGGCAACGATCCCTGGATCATCACCTATCCCGCGGCGGCCGGTCACGATCCGCGCCAGACCGTGCTGCTGTACGACAACAGCCAGAACCTGCGGAGCGTGCAGCTTGCCACCGATCCACTGGTGATGCGTCAATACACCTGGGATGCAATGGCGCGGCTCGCGACCATGGTCGATGGACAGTTGCAGACCACCAATTTCGATTACGCCATGGACCTCACGCACCCGAACGGTCCATGTCCGGTCGCGCGCACAACCACGACGCCGAAGGTCACCGGCGAGCCTCAGCCGTTCCAGTCGCAATGGGTCACCGACATGCTGGGACGTGTCGTGAAGACCGTCGACCTCGCATTGCAGGGAACGTCCGGTACCGTAACCACGGTCGCCTACAGCCATGTCACCGGGCCAACGCACGGTGTGCTGGCGCGCCAGACCCTCGTCACCCTGCCGCTCGAGAATTCGTCGCAGCAGACGGCCTATCAGACCATCGTCGTCACAGACGCGCTGGGGCGCGTGATCTCGCGCACCGCCGAGAATCAGAAGAGCTGGACCACGACCTACGATGTGGTCGCGTTGCCGATTGCGGGCAGCCAGAGCCAGATGGCCTGCGAGGTCGCGACCACCACCGATCCGCTCGGCAACCAGGTGATCGTCACCACGGATCCGCTCGGCCGTGTCGTCAAGCGCGTGGCCGGCAACCCCGGTGGTGACGGCGTCGCGGCGCAGTGGCGGACGAGCAGCTACCTCTACGATGCCCTCAACCGCCTGCTGTCGAGTCAGGAACAGGTGCCCGTGGCCGGCGACACGTTGCTGCCGACGACTTACGGCTACAATTACGACGCGGCGACCGGATACATGACGGTGACGGTGTCGCCCTACGGGCGAGCATCCTCGGTCTATTCCTATGACGGCATCGGGCAGTGGCGCAGCTACACCGACGCCAACGGGCTCACCTACGGTTTCGACTATCATCCGGATGGACGGCTGAAGAGCTATACCAACGGGCGCGGCAAGACGGTGCTTTACGGCTTCGACTCCGCCGGCCGCTTCACCACCACGACGCTGCCCGACGCAGGCGGCGTCATCACCCAGGTGCTCGACGGCAACGGCAACCGCACGGCGACCAAGCTCGACCAGGTGCAGGTGATCGGCCGCAGCTTCGACCAGCTCAACCGCATGACGGGACGCACCGTCACCGCCACCAACAGCACGGTGGGTTACGCCTATTGGCCGACCGGCGCGCTGAAGACCTTGACTCATCCCGATGGCAAGGCGGTGGGGTACGTGTTCGACGGCCTCCAGCGAATGTGGACGGTGACCGACTGGGCCGCCCGCGTGACAACTTACGGCTATTGGCCGATGGGACAATTGCAGTCGGCGGCGCTGCCGAACGGCGTGTCCGTCGCCTATCAGGTCGACGATGCCGGTCGTTCCACCGGCTTCGTCGCGAGCGCCGCCGGGCGAACCATCGCGGCGTCCAGCCGCATCCTCGATCCGTTCGGAAACCCCTCGAGCGAAACCGAGATCCTGCCGCTGGCCCCGCAGGACGAGGCGACCGTGCAGTCCTTTACCTATGACGCCGACCGCATGCTCACCGCGAACGGCGAAAGCCTGACCTACGACGACGACGGCAACATGACCGGGGTGCCCGGCGTCAACGGCATCCTCAGCTATGATGCGCTCAACCAGCTGACCGCGATCGGCAGCGCGGCCAGCTATGATTACGACGTCGACGGCCTGCTGACCCGCACGACAGTCAACGGCACGGTCTCCAACCTGATCCAGGACATCGCCGGCTTCCGCGCGCCGTGGCTGGAGCAGGCCGATCCGTCACGCGCGATCAATGCGGCGCTGAGCGTGTCGATGCCGAGTGGCCCGGAGGCGCCGCTGCCGCTGACCAGCGGATCGCCGGGCCTGGTCGGCATGGCTCGCGGCCCGCTTAACAATGTGATCGCCGCGACTGACGCGGCCGGCGCCGTGCAGCAGCGCTATGTCCACGGCATGGGCCTGATCAGCCGCGAGGATGCGGACGGCAATCTCGTCTATGTGTTCGACCAGATGGGCAGCACGCTGGCGCTGGTCGACAATACGGGCGCCGTCACCGACAGCTATGCCTATTCGCCGTTCGGGCAGGTGCTGGGGCAGACCGGCTCGACCGTCAATCCGTTCCGTTATCACGGCCGCCATGGTGCGCTGGACGATGGCCTCGGGCTCGTCAACATGCGCGCGCGCCGGCACGTCCCGTCGCTGCTGCGGTTCTCCGGGCGCGACTTCCTGTTCGGCGACGACCGCTACGGCCAGACGCTCAACCGTTACGGCTTCGTCCAGGACAATCCGGTGGCGCTGATCGATCCGCTCGGCCTGTGCAGCGACAGCGGCGGGGGCGGCCTTTCGACCGGTGCACGGATTGCACTCGGCGTGATTGGCGGCCTGGCCCTGTTGATCGGAGGCGCCGTGCTCATTGGCCTGCTGCTGTCGGGGACGCTCGGCGCCCTCGGCGGCGGGCTGGGCGGTGCGGTGATCGGCGGCATCGGCGGTGCGCTGATCGGAGCGGCTGTCGGAGGTGTGATCGGTGCGGTGGTCGGCGGCGTGATCGGCGGTGTCGCAGGCGGGGTTGGCGGCGGCGCTGGCGGCAGCTCGCTTGCCAACAACCCTTCTGAACCGCAGTACGAGGAGCTCAACAACGAGGATGAGTACGGCGGCGAGAGCGGCGATATTCCGTTGCAGACCTTCAGCAGCAGCGAATCCAGCGATGTCTCCAGGCTGCAGTACCCGCTGGAGAGAGGCAAGAGCGTCAATATCGGCTCTGGTCAGGTCCTCACGCACCGCAATCCAGGGGGCAGCGAATTGATATGAGCTCGATCGCACAGTCTTTCGTCGATCTGGCCAGCGGGCAGGTGGCCTTTGCGTTGCCGATCGCCACACTGACCGATCCGGTCGGTCCGTTGGCTGGTGTCACGCTGGCTTACCGCAGCGATGTTCAGGCTGACGTCTCCACCTGGAATCTCGCGCGGCCGACCGGCGTAGCCGGCCTCGGCTGGCGTCTGGTGTCGCAATCCATCGCCGTCAATGCGGACGGCGGCATCGATTTCGTCTCGGACGATCAACGCAATCCGCTGCGTCAAACCGGCGTCGATGGCGATGGCACGCTGATCTACCGGAGCGAGGACTATCTGTTCTGGAAGATCCGTTACGACCCGCGGAATGAACGCTGGGACGTCACCAGCACGGACGGCGTGCGCTCGGTCTATGGCGATGCCGACAGCGGCCGCGCCACCGTGCAATGGGGCGTCGCCTGGGGCGGCTGGGCCGGAGCCAGCAACGACATAGCCGGTCAGCGGCCGGTCGCGATCGTCTGGAATCTGTCGGAGGTCGTCGATCTCTGGGGCAACGCCGTGCGCTATGCCTACCGTCAGGATGCCGTTGCGGTCGGCACCGGCGGACGGTCGTACACTAGGGCCAGCTATCTCACGCAAATCACCGGCGCTGCCGGCAGCATGATCCAGCTCGGCTATCGGCCGAAGGACCCGCAGGAATACCAGAATCCGCATGCCGGGCTCACGCCCAATGCCTGGCAATCGCGCTATGAGACCGAATACCTCAACACGGTGTCGGTGACGTCGCCCTCTGGTGCGACGCTGACGACGATCACGCTGACTTACCCGCCGAGCCTGCTCGGCACCGATCAATTCGCCAAGCGCCTGCTCACCGGCTGGGTCGCGGTCTCCGCCGGCGGCGAGAGCCGTCCGAACTATGTGTTTGCCTACGACACCGTCCTGAGCCGTGCGACGTCAGGGATGATGACCGGCCTGACCACGCCCGACGGGCGTCAGGTCACGTTCGCCTATAGCCCGCTCGTCGTCGGCAACTCGGCGCGCAGCATTCCGCTGCCGATGCCGGTGGCCTCCGGCCTGACCTTCAGCCTGCCGCGATTGTGGTTCGAGCGCGACTATGTGGTGGTGATCTGGCTGCGCAGCGACAGCAAGGCGCAGATCATGGCCTACACCTGGTCCGGCCGCTGGCTCGCCGCCACGCTCGATCTGCTGCCGGTCGGCAACACCTATGCGCAGCTTCAGGTCGCCGTGGCGCCGAACAGTTTCGTCGTGACGGCGGGCACGAGTGCGGTTGCGTATCACGTCAATCCGGCTATGTCCGGCACCTGGACGTCATCAGGCGTGCTGGCCTTGACCCTGACGGCCGGCGAGCAGGTCGCGGTTGCGGCCGGCGAGGGCATCGCCGCCGTGCTCGGCGCAACCAGCGGCAAGCTCAATCCGCTGCTCTGGACCGGACAGACCTGGCAGGCGCAGGCCGTGACCGATCTGTCGGGCGGCGCCACCGGCCTCGCCGTCGCACTGTCGGCGACCAGCGACTACATCCTTGCCGGTGCCACCAGCACGTCGCTGCCGCTGCTTCCGGCCACGCTCTGCCTGATGCGACGCGACGCGCAGAACACCTGGCAGCAGACGCTCACCACCGTCGGCCGGGCGATGTCGGTGATCGGCTCGCTGTCGATTGCGTGCAGCGACGGCTTTGCGGCGCTGTGGTCCAACGGGCCGGTCGGCGCCAATGTGCGGCTCAGGCTCGGCGTCGTGAGCTGGGCCGCCGATTTCTCCGCATTGGCGTTCACCGAACTCGCCGATCAGACCTGGGCGACAGCTGCGGTGCCGCCGGTCTCGGTCCATGGCAGCAGCGTGGCGATGGGCCAGACCCTGTTCCGTTACGACGGTACGCTCTGGTCCAGCCAGGACCTGTCAGCGATCACCTATACCGGACAACAGTCGGTGACGGCGGTGTCGTGCGGTCCGGACCGCGTGGTGCGCACCATCGCGATGAGCGCGGGCGGCGCGACATTCGACGTGATCGACTTTGCGCCGAACCTTTCGACCTCGGCCACGCCCTGGTCGACCGCGCTGACCACCACGGCGGCGAGCGCGACTTTTGCCGCGGCGGCAGCGCGGAGCGGCGGGAAGAGCGTCGGCAGCAACTATGTGCTGTTCAACACCACCGCGAACGGTGTCACGTCGAACGCGATCTATTACCGGCTTCCGAACGGGACCTGGAACACGCCGGTGTCGTTACCCGATGCGCTGACCGCCACCGAGCTGCCATCGCTGCAAATTCTCGACCAGCGCTACTGCATTTACCAGAGCGGCGGCAACACCGTGGTCTACGCGCTCGCCAATGGCGGCGTGGCGAGCACCGGCCGCATTGCGCTCAGCGGTCAGCAGATCATGGTCCCCAACGCCGCGCCGACGCTGCTGGTCGGGCCGAGCGCGTTTGCGGCCTATTCCGGGACCTGGAGCACCACGCCGAGCCTCACGCTCTATCGCGTGTTGGGCGACGCCGTCCTCGGCACCCAGTCGGTCGAGGTGATCGATACCGTCGCGTGCAACGATGGCTACGAGACGGCGACGACCGCCTATGGCTTCACCGCCAGCACCGCCACGATCGATGTCGCTGGCGAACGCGCCGGCTTCAACCAGGCCGCCAGCGCCGTCGGCGCCGCCAGCATGGCTGTCACGCCCTATGGCAGCACGGTGGTCAATTTGTTCAACGACCTCACTCCGGCCGACGCCAACAATCCGACCTATCCCAACAGCAACAACTGGTCGAACGCGGCAACCTTCACGCGGCTGTTGCAGGGGCGCTGCTACCAGACCCGGATCCTGCCCGCGAGCGGCAGCCCGCCGAATTCAGTCGAGACGTTCTACTGGCAGGTGTCCACGAAGTTGCTGGGCAGCGCCGGTGGCCGCCAGGGTTTTTATGCGCGCATTGCCGCGCGCTCGCGCGTGCTCGACGGCGTCACCACGACAACGCAGTTCGCCTTTGCCGCCGAGAGCGGTCTCACCACCTCGGCGACGACGTCGCGCTTCAATTCGCTCGGCGTGCAGGAGACGCTGGTCACCGCCTATACTTATTGGTGGCAGCAATACGATCCAAACCGGACGCTCAACCTGCTGACGCCGGTGATCCAGGCGCAGAGCAGCACCGGCGGCGTGGTCACCGCCACGACGATCACGACCTGGCGCAACGACTGGGGCAGCAAGCCCGGCTGCTGGGCGCCGTCGGCCGCCTTCATCGCGACACAGGCGGCCCCTCAAACCTTCAACCACTGGACACCGACCAATACGCCGCTTGCCACCGGCTGGCAGCAGCAATCGGCGGTGCTGGCGCGCAGCGCGCGGGGCGTCCCCATGCGTGCAGCCAACGCCATCGGTGTGCCGCGTTCGAGCGTGCTCGATGCGACCGGCAGTTTTACGGTGGCGAGCTTCGCCAATGCCGATATCGGCCAGCTCGCTGCGAGCTATTACGGCTTCGAACCCTACGAGGCGAATACCAGCTGGTCTTATCTCGGCGGCAATCTCGCCGCCAATCTCACCAATGCGCAATCCCATACCGGTTCTCGCAGCCTGCAGCTGTTCGCCAATGCGGCCGCGATCGCGGGGCCGACCGCGACGTTCCTCGCGACCACCGACGACAGGACCTACGTCTTCTCCTGCTGGATGCTGATCCCGTCGGGCTTCACCAGCAATCCGGCCAACGCCCAGTGGTCGCTACAGGTCTACACCGCCGCCGATCCTCCGGTCGCGGTCGGCAGCCCGATTACGCTGGCATTCCCGGCCGGCGCGTCGCAATGGCAATATCTCAATGCTGTGGTCGATCTCGCAGCGATCCGTTCGTCCGGCGGCATCGGGGCGAACGTGCCGCTGAGCATCTCGATCACCGGCTTCAACAAGGTCGCCGGCAGCGGCACCATCTACATCGACGAGTTGCGCTTTTCGCCGGTCGACGCGGGCTACCAGGCGAGCGTCTATGACTCCGCGAGCTTCGCGGCCTCGGCGAACCTCGCGGAGAACGGCGCGACGCTGCGCAATGTGCGCGACGGCGCCGACGAGATCGTCGCGATGGTTGGCCCTGCGGAGAACGTCGCCGGCATCTCGGTGCCGGCCTATGCGCGGGCGATGGCGGCGAACGGCGTGTTCGATCCCAATCTGCCGAACTCGCTGCTCAATTTGCGCTCGTCGGCGCCGGGGGTCTATTTCGATTTCGATCCCAGCGACGCGAGCGCCTGGACCTTGCCGAGTGGCTGGTCGGTGGCGCAGCGGCAACTGACCTATGACGGGGTGGCCGCCAGCGTTTTGCCGGGCAGCCAGGCCGTGCTGACTGCCTTCTCCAATGCCAATTATGCCGCGCGGGTGGCGGTGCGTCACAGCGGCACCGCGCCGCCGGCGAGCATCGGCTGCGGCAACGTCTATGCCGGCTGGGACCCCAGCCAGAATGCATGGGTGCTGTCGGCGCAGCAGTCCGGCGTTTGGGGCACGCTGGCGAGCCGCAGCGGCAGCTTCGGATCTGAGTGGCTGTTCCTGATGGTCGACGGCCTCGTCAGCCTGTTCGTCAGCGGCAACGAGGTGTTCAGCGTCCAGCTTCCCAACGGCGTCGTGCCGGATGGCAAGCTAAAGCTTGGCCTCGGCGGCGCCGGCGCGTTTGCGGAGCTCGCGGTTGCCGTCGATCCGATGCTCGACATCGCGTTCTATGACGGCGCCGGCCGCTTCATGCAGCGGCTGCAACTCGCCGACAATTCGGCGCTGGTGGCATCGGGCGTGCTCTACGACGCGATCGGCCGGGCGCAGTACGACAAGAACCCCCTGGACTCGACGCTGGCGATCGGCCCGCCGGCCTCGCTGAAGCAGGGCGTCGGTGCCGGGCCGGACGAAAAGCGCATCGACGGCGCGCTCACGGCCTATCTGCCCTATCTCGACGGGAAGCAGATGACGCTGACGCAATATCTCGATCCCGCCAATGGCTCGCCGTTCCATCAGGCCGCCTACGAGGCGACGCCGCTATCGCGGCCGACCGCATTGGCATGGCCGGGTCCGACGCTGGCGATGAACAGCCTGCATGCCGCGACGATGAGCTACGGCTGCAATCAGGCCGGCGACTTCCTGCAGTCGCTGTTGCCGCCGAATGCGCCGGGCGCGGCGACCGGCAGCTATTATCTGCGGCAGTTGACCGATCCGGACGGCAACCTGATCCAGCGGGTCAGCAACCAGACCGGCCAGATCATCGCCGAGCATCTGGTGCCGGCGGGCCAGGGCGCGACGACGTCGACCGTCTTCTACATCTACGATTCGGCAGGGCGCCTCACCACCACGCGGCAGCCGAACTACTACGCGCCGCCCAATGGTTCGCAGAACACCATTTGGCAGATCCAGCGCGGCTATACGTTTGCCGGCAGCCTTGCGAGCGTGACCAGCGCCGACGCCGGCACCACGCAATTCCTCTACGATGCGCTCGGGCGCCAGCGCTTTCGGCTCGATGCCGATGGCGCGGCACAAAGCAATCCGCGGATCGTGTATTTTCTCTATGACGGGCTCGATCGCACCGTCGAAACGGGATGGGTGCAGGCGGCCGGCATCACCTGGGCGACGGCGGCGGCCAATGTCGACAACCAGAGCTGGCCGTCGGCGGTCTCCGGCGCGGTGTGGTATCGCCGCATGACCTACGATCTCTTGCCCTCGCGTGCGAGCGCACCCAATCTGATCGGCCGGCTGTCGCAGGTTGCCGTCAACAGCACGCTTGCGGCATCGCCTGTCACGTTCGACACCCATGCCTATGCCTACGATCTTGCCGGCAACGTCACGCTGATCACCAGCATGGTGCCGTCGTTCGCGACCACCTCCTACCAGGCGAGCTTCAGCTACAACAATCTGGGACAGACCACGGGAGTCACCTATCCGCGCCCGCTCGACGGGCACGGACAGCCGACGGGGGCGCCGACGCTGGTCACCTCGTTCTACAATCGGCTGGGCCAGCTCGCGGCGGTCGGCAATGCGCCCCGCGGCGACGAAGTGGTCGATCCGGACAACCCTGCCAACGGTCCGATGCAGCGCTATGCGCTCTATCGCTACACCGCGAACGGTCAGGTGCTGACAGAATCTTTCAACAACCTTGCGACATCAATCGCCCGTTCCTACCAGTATACGCCGGCGCACTGGCTGTCCGGCATCGCTGGCGACTTCTATTCCGAGACCGTGACCTACGGTGCGGGCGGCATCGGCGGCGGCAGCTATTACGACGGCAAGATCACCGCCTGGAGCGCGACCTATCGCGACCAACCGGGTGCCGATCCGATGACCGCGCCGGTCACCTACCAGGCGAACTGGACTTACGCATATGACGGGCAGGGCCGTCTCACAGCGGCCGCCTGCACCTCCGCGCTTGATGGCGCCACGCGCACGATCGGAAGCGCGGCGTCGCCGGTCAGCTACGATGCCAACGGAAACTTCAGCACGGTGCCTCTGGGGGCGTCGTCGCAGCAATATGGCTACCAGACCGCTCCCGCTCCGGCGCCGCGCGATGTGGCGGAAGACGATCCGTCGCCGCAGATCAATGACCGGATCAATCTCGTCACCACCACGCTCAATGCCGCCATCGGCTTCACCGAGGGTGAAAATCGTGCGGGCTGGAGCTGGGGCGCCAGCAACGGCGGTCCGTCCACATCGCAGATCGCCAGCTGGTCCGGCCCGAACGGGCCGCCGAACAACAGCTATCTGTCGCTGGCAGGCGGCAGCAGCGGCCATTTCGAATTCCTGCGCTTCAGCGGCACAGTCGATCCGGCCGGTACGTTCAAGCTACAATATTGGCTGAACACGCCGCAGCCGTTTTCGACGCAGGGCGGCGCCGCGGGCTGGTATCTGTCGGTGCTCACCGCCGGCGGCGCCAACCTGCTGGTTCAGATCAAGGATGTCACCGCCGGTTCGAACGGCTGGAGCCAGTTCACGGTGACCGTCGATGTGCCGGGCCTGCTCGCATCGATGGCGCTGGATGCACCGGTGGTCGGCATCGCGCTGGTGCTGCGGAATGCCAAGCGCTCCGGCACCAGCGCGGCCGGCGCTGCGCTTCAGGTCTCGGCGATCGCGCTGACGTCGATCGCGGTACAGAATCCGCAGCCTTACGTGTTCGATGCCGACGGCGCCGCGACGTCTGCGCCGCCGTTGCAGGTCACGTCCATCGAATACTGCCCGGTGAACGGGCTTGCGGCGGAGATCGCGCTCGACCGCGTCGAGGTCGATCGGGTCGGCTATTGCTATGGCGCTTCAGACGCTGTCAGCGCGGGCATCGTCACCAATGCCGACGGCAGCACGAGCAAGGCGCTGTACTTCCAGGACCCGGACGGACGCCGCATCGCCTGCTTCAACCAGGCGGCAGGAGCTCCGGCGCCGACCCCGATCTACTACATCTACGGCGCGCGCGGGCCGATCGCGACCGACGGTGCCGACGGCGTCCGCTACATGCTCAGCGATCGACTCAATTCCGTGCGCGTGGCGGTGGATGCCACCGGCAATGTCTGCGAGCGCAACGACTACGATCCGTACGGTGAAATGCTGTTTGCCCGCACCCGGACCACGCCGGTGGGTGTCGGCTTCGCCGGCCAGTTTCTCGACGATCCGGCCGGCCTCGTCAGCTTCATGGGACGGCTGTACGATCCCTCGTTGCGGGTGTGTCTCGATGCGCGGGCCGGCGGGCCTAACACGCCATACGGTATGGCCGCGGGAAATCCGGTCGGTGTGCAGCCGGACAGCGCGGCGGGAATTCTCAAGCCGCCGCAGGCGGTCGTGGTCGCGCCGGTGCAGCCGCCGCCGCGCGCCCCGGATTGGTATGTGCGCATCGGGGACCAATTGGTCGAGGTGCCCTGGCTGTATCTTTACGAGAGCGGGGGGCCGACACGGTTCGTGCCGCCGGCCGGAAAGACTCCGTCGGAACTGGCCGACTATCTCGAGAAGAGCTATCCCGAGATTGCACTTTCGGATTACTTCAAGAAGCCCGAGCGGCGCGAGCCGAGGACTGGCAGGATCGGAAAAGATGCGGCGATCGCGGAGGCGCTGGGAATAAGCCTTCACGATTTCTACAATTCGGATCGTCACGAGCACTTCATCTACTTGTCTTCGGTCGATGCCAGCTGTCCCCTGATCGAGGGCGAATTCGTCTATGTCGTCAATCGCGGGCCCGGCGGGCTGCCGCAGATGGTGCTGTACCAGCAACCGCTGGCCGGGCGTAAGCCTGACGACACCACGTATGTCCGGCACTCCCAGCTTGCAAACGGTGGTTCCGTCATCGCCGCCGGCGGGGTGTATTTCTCCAACGGCGTCGTGATCGTGAACGAAGAGTCAGGGCATTATCAGCCGAAGACGCAATATGTGTTGTATTCGGCAGCATTTCTGAGGTTGCTTGGCTTCGAGGATGTCACCAACATCCAGTTCAATTCCTTCACGAATGAGATGCGGACGATGTTCCTGCAGAACATGCAGACCAACATCACCCTCGGCCCCTGGTTTACGCCTCCGTAGCGCCGACCAAGCACGCCTGATCACGCTGATCCAGTTTGTCGAACCGATCCCGGTCGGGAGATTCTTGCGTCCTAGAAGTCCGAGACCTTTCCGACGGCAAGTCCGGCAAAGCGGTCTGGCCCGTAGGGACCTGGATCGACGATCGGTACGGCGCCGGTTGCGATATCCGCGATGAGGTGCCCGGCGCCAGGGCCGATACCGAAGCCGTGGCCGCTGAAGCCCGCGGCCAATATCAATCCGGACAGGCCGGACGCCTCTCCGATGACCGGCACACCATCCGGTGTCGAGTCGATGTAGCCGCCCCATGCGGCCGTGATCCTGGTGTCCTTCAATGCCGGCAACAGTTCGAGCGCGCGCCGATGCGTGAGCTCGATCGCGTTTCGATCAGGGGTGGGATCCAGAACGCGAACGCGCTCCATCGGCGTCGGAACGCCGAGGGGCCAGCGGCGGAGCGTTTCATGTCCAGACCTCACGCCTTCAAGGCCGCCGGGGAGCAGACTGCGCCATCGGCGCAGGAACATCGGCAGGAATTGCGGAGCAAAGCGCAGCTGCTGCGGCGTCGGATCGACGCGGCCCCGGCCGCTGATGGCGAGCGTGTAGCCGCCATCACCGCGTTTCGTCACCGAAACGGCGGAGGTGTGGAGCGCGTCCGGCAGCCCTTTTGCGCCTCCCGAGACGGACAGGATGGATGACCGGATCGAGGCGAGCGGAAGGCGGATGCCGATCTGATGGCAGAAGGACGAGGACCACGCGCCGCCTGCCAATATGGCGATACGCGTGCGAATTGTGCCGCGCTCCGTCACGACCGCGCTGACCCGGCCGCCCTCGGTCTCCAGCCCGCGCGCCGCGCACATCTGGTGGACCGTGCTCCCGCGCCCGAGCAGCGCCCGCGCCACCGCCGGCGCCGCCCTGCTGGGATCGGCGGTGCCGTCGCTCGGCGAGAAGACTCCGCCTTTCCAGGCGCGTCCCGTCGCCGCGCCACGCTGTGTCGCCGCGGCGCCATCGAGCATATGCGTGGTGACGCCGACCGTTCGAGCGAAGTCGCGCCAGCGCGCCCAGCCTGCGAGCTCGGCCTCGTCGTTGCTGAGATACAGAAGGCCACAGCGGGAGAAGCCCGTGCTCTCGCCGCTTTCCGCGCCAAAGCGCTCCCAGAGGTCCAGGCTCCTGGTCGCCATCGGCAACTCGCGGGCATCGCGATTCTGCTGGCGGCACCAGCCCCAGTTTCGGCTGGACTGCTCGGCTCCGATCCGCCCCTTCTCCACGAGCGCGACGCTGAGGCCCCGCAGGGTGAGATAGTAGGCCGCGAACGCTCCGACGATGCCACCCCCGATGACCACGACGTCGGCGCTGCGGGGAAGCTCGTGCGAGGTCTCGATATGGCTGAGTGGCGCGGGCATCCGGCTTCCTGGATCTTGCTCGTCGCAGCGTAAGTCGCCCGCCGCCGTGGACGGCACTGGATTCGATGGCATCTCAGCATTTTATGCTGTATCCTCACGGTGCCGTAATACTGCGTTTTCTTCGAGTGATATGACATCAGTGACAAACGATCTGTGTGCGACGGGCGAGTTTTTGGCTTCCTTGGCCCAATTTTCTGTTGTGCCTTCTTCTGTTGTGCCTTCTGACGCGTGCTCGATGGGGAGTCACCGATGAAGCTGGATCGGATCGACATCAAGATCCTCCACGAGCTCCAGAAGAACGGCCGTATCACCAATGTCGAGCTCGCCGAGCTGGTGAATCTGTCGCCCAGCCCCTGTCTCATGCGCGTGAAGCGGCTGCAGAGCGAGGGCTACATCGAGGGCTACGCGGCCCAGATCAATGTGCGCAAGCTCGGACAGACGCTGACCGTGTTCACCGAGGTCACGTTGAAGAACCACAGGCAGATCGACTTCGCCCGTTTCCTGTCGGCGGTCGACAAGGTCGACCAGCTGATCGAGTGCCATCTGGTCTCGGGAGGTTACGACTACATGCTGAAATTCGTCACCGCCAGCATCGGCGAGTACCAGACGATCATGGAGCGGTTGACGGATATGGACATCGGCATCGACAAATATTTCAGCTTCGTCGTCCTCAAGTCGCCCATCGTGCGCTCGCAGATGCCGCTGACCAGCCTCTTTCCTGCTTGAACGGCCGCTGCGCCTGTCGTTTCTACTGATGGCTATAGGCGCGCACCTCTTCCGCATTCTGTTTCAAATTGTCGAGCCAGTCGGGATCGAGCTTGGGGACAGACGAGAACAGCAGCCGCGTATAGGGGTGCTGGGGTGCGGCCAGCCGGGTCGACGCGATCTGCTCGACCTTCTTTCCACGATACATCACGATGATCTCGTCGCAGATGGCCTCGACGACCGACAAATCGTGGCTGATGAAGACATAGGAGATGCCGAGCCCGCGCTGCAACTCCTTCAGGAGCTCGACCACGGCGGCCGCCACGACCGTATCGAGAGCCGACGTGATTTCGTCGCACAGGATGAGCATCGGCTCTGCTGCGAGGGCCCGGGCAAAATTCACCCGCTGTTTTTGACCGCCTGACAGTTCTCCCGGCAATCGATGACGTACGGATTTGGGGAGGCGGACCAGATCGAGCAGCTCGTTGACGCGCGCATCGCGCGTCTTGCCCCTCATGCCGTGGTAGAAGGTGAGGGGGCGCCTCAGGATGTCTTCCACCGACTTCGCCGGATTGAGCGCGGTGTCCGCATGCTGGAACACGATCTGGATCTGGCGCAGCTCGTTGCGGGTACGGTTGCGGCCGACCTTGCCCAATTCGCGCCCGTTGAAGATGACGTTGCCCGCATGGGCCGGCAGGATTCCGGCAATCGCCCGGGCAAGCGTTGACTTGCCGCAGCCGGACTCGCCGATGATGCCCAGATTTCGCCCGCGATCGAGCGTGAGGCTGACGGCCTGGACGGCATTGGCCAGCGGCTGTCCGTCGCGCGAGCGGGGACCGTAGCCGACCGTCAGATTGTCGACCTCGAGCAAGGGACGCTTCGTCGGGCCCTCGTCGTCGGGCGCCCGCTGCTGCGTCTTCGGCTTGAATGCGGCCAGCAACTGCCTCGTATAGGGGTGCCGAGCGTTCTCGAGGATATCACCGGTCGTGCCCGCTTCCTGGACGGTGCCGTCCTTGAGCACGACGATCCTGTCGGCGATCTGGGCGACCACGGCCAGATCGTGCGAGACGTAGACGCCGGCGATGTTGTGCTGCGCCATGACGGACTTGAATGCGCGCAGCACCTCGACCTGCGTCGTGACATCGAGCGCGGTGGTCGGCTCGTCGAAGATGACGACCTTCGGCTGCCCGATCAGGGCCATCGCGGCGGCGAGGCGCTGCAACTGACCGCCCGAGACCTGGTGCGGATAGCGGTCGCCGATCGTTTCCGGCTCCGGCAACGACAGCGCCCTGAACAGCGAGAGCGCCTTGGCTTTCGCCTCGGCGACCGGCATGAGCTTGTGGATCCGTGCCACCTCGATGACCTGATCCATGATGGTCAGTGCGGGATTGAAGGCGGCCGCAGCGCTCTGCGGCACGTAGGCGACGCGCGTCCCGCGGATTCGGGCGCGTTCCGTTTCCGAAAGCCTGACCATGTCGACGCCGGCGAGCCGGACCTCGCCGCCGGTGATTGCGCAGCCTTGTCGTGCGTAGCCCATCAGCGTCATGGCAATGGTGGTCTTGCCCGAGCCGCTCTCGCCGATGAGCGCGACGATTTCTCCCTCGGCGATGTCGAGGCTGATACCCTTGATGATCTCGACCCGCCTGCCGGCGTCGGTCGTTGCCTCAACCCTGAGATCGCGGATCTCGACGAGGTTTCCGGTCATTCGGGGCTCCGGTCGCGGATCCTGCGCGGCAGGTTGTCGATCAGGAGGTTGACGCTGACGGTCAGGCTTGCGATGGCGAACGAGGGGAAGATCACCGCCGGTGCGCCGAAGGGCAGGCCGCCGATGTTCTCGCGAACCAGTGCTCCCCAGTCGGCGTAGGGCGGCTGCACGCCTAACCCGAGAAAGGACAGGCCGGAGAGCAGCAGCACGATGAAGACGAATCGCAGGCCGAGATCGGCAAGCACGGGACCGAGAATGTTGGGGAGAATCTCCGAGGCGATGAGATAGGGCAGGCGTTCGCCGCGAATGCGGGCGACCACCATGAAGTCCATCGTGTTGACGTTGACGGCAAGGGCGCGGGCGAAGCGGTAGGCGCCGGGCGTGTAGATCACCGACAGCGTCGCGATCAGCGCCGGGATCGACGAGCCGACGGCGGCGACCACGACGAGGCCGAACAGCTTGCTTGGAATCGAGTTGAGCGCATCGAGAAAGCGGCTCAGCATGCTGTCGAACCACCCGCCGGCGACGGCCGCAGTCATGCCGAGCGCGACGCCGCTGAAGCAGGCGATGGAGACGGCGGCAAGGGAGATGCCGAGCGTGTAGCGCGCGCCGATCAGGATGCGCGAAAAGATGTCCCGGCCGAGATAGTCGGAGCCGAGCCACAGGTCCCGGCTGATGGGGCCGAAATAATCGGTATCGACGATCTCGCCGACGGAATGCGGGATGATGTGCGGGGCAAAAAGGGCGGCTCCGGCCCAGAGCAGGATAATGCCAAGGGCCGACACGCCGACGGGATTGAAACGATAGCCCAACCGCATGCCAAGCCGGCTTGACGACATCGGGTTCGTCATCGGAGCCTCGGATTGGACAGGACGGCAATGATGTCGGCCGCCGTGATCAGTGCCAGATAACCCAGGCAGAAGATCATCGCGCAGGTCTGGATCAGCGGCAGGTCGCGGGTCGAGACGGCGTCGACCATCAGCTTTGCGACGCCCGGGTAGTTGAAGATGGTCTCCACGATGATCACGCCGCCGAGCAGATAGGACAGCGAGAGCGCGACCGCATTGACGATGGGACCGAGCGCATTGGGCAGTGCGTGTCGCAGCACGAGCCGGGGACGCGAGGCACCCTTGAGCAGCGCCATCTCGACATAGGGCGTGTTCAACGTCTCGACCACGGCGGCACGGGTCATGCGGATCATCTGCGCCGAAACCCCGAATGTGAGCGTCATGACGGGCATCGCGTAGATCCTCAACAGGTCGTGGAACGACTTGACCTCGTTGGTGAGGGACAGCGCCGGGAGCCATTTGAGGTAGACCGCGAAGAGCAGCACCGCGAGCGTTGCGATCATGAACTCCGGCACCGAGATGATGCCGATGGTCCCGACGGTCACGATGCGGTCGTACAGCGTGCCGCGCCACATCGCGGAGGTGACGCCGAGCGTCAGGGCGAGGGGCACGGCGATCGAGGCGGTTAGTCCTGCGAGCTTCATCGTGTTGACGAACCGTCCGCGTATCAGATTGGCGACCGGGACATTGTTTGCATAGGACGTGCCGAAATCGCCCTGGAACAGGCCCGCGATCCATTTCATGAAGCGAATGATCGCGGGATCGTCGAGGTGCATTGCCTTGCGCAGGCCCTCGACCGCCTCGGGCGTCGCGGATTGGCCGAGCAGGATCGTGGCGGTATCGCCGGGCAGGAGCGCGGTCGCGAAGAAGACGGCGAAGGAAACGATCACGAGCGTGATCAAGGCAATGAGAAGCCGCCTCACCACGAGCGACGAAACTTGTCTTCTCACATTCGTGCTCCCGCACCACGTCGGACATTTTCGTCGGCGCCGGCTCCGATGTCAGGACCGGAGCCGCGACCTGCCTAGGCGCCGGTCAGGGCGTCAGCCAGACATACTCGGCGAAAGCGTAGCCCATCATGCCGCCGAGCGGGTTGGGCTCCAATCCCTTCAGCTTGGCAGTGATGGCGTCCACGTTGGAGATGTAGGCCGGAATGATGGTGCCGGCTTGTTCCGACACCAGCACCTGCATCTCGTTGTACATGGTTCGACGCTTGGCCTGATCGAGCGAGCCGCGGGCCTCGAGCAGCATCTTGTCGAACTGTTCCGAGCTGAAGCGGCTCTCGTTCCACGGCGCATCCGACTTGTAGAGCAGGGAGAACAGGATGTCGGGCGTCGGACGCGGGTTGATGTTGCCGAAATGGATCGGCGCCTTCAGCCAGTAATTGCTCCAGTAGCCGTCGGAGGGCACGCGCTTCACGTCGAGCTTCATGCCGATCTGGGCGGCGCTTGCCTGGACGATCATCGCCATGTCGATCGCCGAACCCGCCGCCTCGGAGGTGATGACCTCGATGGTCTGACCGAGTACGCCAGCCTTCTGGAAATGAAACTTGGCCTTGTCCAGGTCGAACGATTTCGGCTTGAGAGCGGCATTGTGGTAGACGTTGGCGGGCGACACGGGCTGGTCGTTGCCGACGACGCCGAACCCGCGCAGGGCTGATTTGACGATCTGCTCGCGGTTGACCACGTATTTCATGCCTTCCACGAAATCGCGGTTGTTGCCGGGCGCCATGTCCATGCGCATGTTCAGGTCGGTGTAGGTGCCCGACGTGCTCGTGGACAGTGCGAAACCGGCCTGGCCTTCGAGGAGGCGAACCGATCGCGGGTTGATCGAGGCTGCGAGATGAATATCCCCGGACAGCAGGGCGTTGATGCGGGCGTTTTCATCCGGAATGGCGAAAAACTCGAATGAATCGACGTTCGGGCCACCTTTGAAGTAATTCTGATTTCGGACGCCGATCGAACGCTCGCCGGGAGTGAACTGCTTGCACTTGAAGGCGCCGGTTCCGTTGCCCGAGGAGAAATCGGTGGTGCCGTCGGCCACGATCATGAAGTGATGCATGGACAGGATCGTCGGCAGGTCTGCGTTGGGGCTCGCCAGCGTGACCTCGACGGTGCTCTTGTCCACCGCCTTGAAGTCGGTCATCTGGGACGCGATTGCAGCGACCTTCGACCCGGTGGCCTTGTCCAGATGGCGCTTCAGCGAAAAGATGACGTCGTCGGCGCTGAGGTCCTTGCCA
This sequence comes from Bradyrhizobium sp. YR681, assembly GCF_000282615.1. Taxonomy (GTDB): domain Bacteria; phylum Pseudomonadota; class Alphaproteobacteria; order Rhizobiales; family Xanthobacteraceae; genus Bradyrhizobium. Next base: position 44,074 of record NZ_AKIY01000014.1, read on the forward strand.
TTGTGGAAGGTGACGCCCTTCTTCAGCTTGATCGTCCAGGTCTTGGCATCGCTGCTCTCGATCGACTCGGCGAGCTCCATCTGGGCGACACCGGTCTGGTCGAGAAAGGTCAGGCGATTGTAGAAGGAGCAGCAACGAACATAGTCGGTCGAGAGCGAGGCTTTGGCCGGGTCCAGCGTGTCGGCGGTCGACGAGGACCAGGCCGCGGCTTTCAGGGCGCCGCCTTTCACGGGTGTGGCCGCGACCGCTTCCGACGCGCGGCCGAAGATCGTGCTGGCCGCAGCGATGGCCACGCCGTTGGCGAGCATCAGCTTCAGCAAGTCGCGGCGCGAAGCCCCGCGCCGAATAGCGTGCTCGATCGCGGCATCGTCTGAACAAGACCAATTCGTCGTGTCGCTCATGTCAATCCCTCGCTGGCTACCGGCTACGGCTCGTGTTGCGGTGAGCGGCAGATTGTTCTGCCGCGCCATTGCGTGGATCTCGGCGCGGTCCGCCGTAACGACGATTGCCGCGTCTCCACTCAGGACTGCATTCTTTCCCGCGATCGAAGTCTGGCAGGATAGTCCCGCGGCTTTGGCCGAAAAAACCGCGGGCCGCGGCACAAAATTGCGAAGATGTCTCTGTTTCCGGTGTTTCGAACCTGCGGCCAGCCGGTTCATTGTGCATGCCTATTAATATTGCAGCGCGGCGCGAACTTCGGCATCAGCCAGCGTATCTTCGCGTGTCCTGGCGGAGCGCGCTTTCTCCGCTTATCCGAAAGCCTGGCTGGCGAGGGCAAATGTAGTCAGTGGCGCGCGGCTGGATTGCGCAATGATGGGGCGCTGCATGACAATCCCTTCGTCAACCCGGACCAATCCTTGGTCTGCGAGCCAGGTGCTCAATTGAGAGCCTTCGGCAGTGTCGACGCGGACGAAGCGTCCTTCGCTCCGCGCCATGAAGAAATTGAGCAGGGCTTTCGCGTCGTCGACGTTTGCGGCCACCACAGGGCCGATCACTTCACCTCTGCCGAAGGCGCGTGATGCGGCAAATCCAGTGATCCCCTGGCCGCGATCGAGCACGGCCAGTTGGCCGATCTTCGCAAGCGCACGAAGCAGATCTCTCCGGTCCGCACCATAGGCGCTTCTGTCGAGCTCGAGGATCCCGAGGATATCGAGCGCCTCGGCCAGCCGGACTTGGGCGGGCGATACAACACGAAGCGCCTGTCCCTGATGCTGGACAATCGCGCCGGTCTCCCAAAAGCCAAGCTTCCGATAGAGCGGGGCACCCTCACGCGTTGCAACCAGCCTCAGCGCGCGCGATCCCGCCAGCGCGATGACCGCTTCCATGAGTTGACGGCCCAATCCGCGCCCGCGGGCGGCCTCATCGACGATGACCATGTTGATGGTTGCGACGTCCCTCTTGTAGGGTGTCATCAGGACCGTCCCAACAACGGTTGCGGCATTGGCGTCCAGCGCCACAAATCCCGTGCTCAGATGCAGGGCCAACTGCCAATCGTCGAGGCGATGCGGCCATTTGGCTTGACGCGAAAGGCGCAAGGCACCTTCGAGATGTTCCGGGTGGAACGTGGTGAGCGAGATGCTGCTCTGGGTCATAGACTGGCTTTCCTGTCCGCTCCCAGTCTCGTATGTCGGTGACGTGCAGTTCGTCTGAAGGGCCCCACGGGAACGATATCTTCCACCGCAGCCGGCGGAAAAGCCGCATCTTATGCCGCGTTGGCGCTCTATTGTTGCGGCTGACATTGCGCGAGCGCACCAGGACGGGAACGATGAGCCAGTTTCGCCCGAAATACGTGACCTTCGACTGCTACGGCACGCTGACGAATTTCCAGATGGCCGAAGCGGCGCAGGATCTCTATCGCGCGCATCTTACCGAACCGCAGATGGCGGCCCTTGTCCGGGATTTCGCGGCCTACCGCCTCGACGAGATTCTCGGCGACTGGAAGCCCTATGCCGACGTGATCCACAACGCGCTGGAGCGCGCCTGCAAGCGCAACGGCGTCGCCTTCAAGTCCGAGTACGGGCAGATCGTCTACGATCGCGTGCCGGGCTGGGGGCCGCATCCCGACGTTCCCGCCGGCCTTGCCAAGGTCGCCAAGGAGATTCCGCTCGTCATCCTCTCCAACGCCATGAATGCGCAGCTGCCGTCCAACGTGGCCAAGCTCGGGGCGCCGTTTCACGCGGCGCTGACGGCCGAACAGGCCCGGTCCTACAAGCCTCGCATGAAGGGCTTCGAATTCATGTTCGATACGCTGGGCTGCGGGCCCGAGGACGTCGTGCACTGCTCCTCGTCGTTCCGCTATGACCTGATGACGGCGCACGACCTCGGCATCAAGAACAAGGTCTGGGTCAATCGGGGGCACGAGCCCGCTAACCCCTATTACGGCTATGTCGAGATCAAGGACATCGGCGGACTGCCAGGCGTGTTCGGGCTCTGAGCCAGCAGGGGATCTGCGGTGAAATACGTTTCCTACTGGCACGATACCGCACCACGCTTCTCCGGCGGCGCCGAAGGTCCCGTCGACGGGCACTATGACGTCGCGGTCATCGGTGGCGGCTTCACGGGCCTGGGGGCTGCGCGCCAGCTCGCGAAGGCCGGTACGAAAGTCGTCGTTCTCGAAGCGGACCGGGTGATCGGCGGCGCATCGGGCCGGAACGGCGGGCATCTCAACAATGGTCTTGCCCACAGCTATCTCGCCGCCAAGGCGGAGTTGGGCAAGGAGCGAGCCATTGCGCTTTACCACGCGCTCGATTCCTCGATCGACACGCTCGAAGCGCTGATCGCGGAGGAGGGCATCGCATGCGATTTCCGCCGCGCCGGCAAGCTGAAGCTCGCCTCCAAGCCCAAACATCTCGATGCCATCGCGCGCAATTTCGAGGCGGTCCATCGCGAGGTGGATCCGGACACCGCATTGCTGTCGGCCCAGGATCTCCGCGCGGAGATCGGCTCGCCCTTCTTTGGCGCGATGCTCTCGAAGAAGAGCGCAATGATGCATATGGGGCGCTATGGCGTCGGACTGGCCGAGGCCGCCAAGCGCCGCGGCGCGATCATCTTCGAGCAGGCACCGGTGACAGCGCAGGCGCGCGAAGGATCGCGCCATCGGCTGACGACACCTCGCGGCAGCGTCACCGCCGATCAGGTGCTGCTTGCGACGGGCGCCTACACCACGCCCAATTTCGGTTACTTCCGGCGACGGCTCGTCGCCGTCGGCAGCTTCATCGTGGCGACCCGGCCGCTGGACGCGGCCGAGATCGCCGCCGCCATGCCGGGCAACCGCACCTGCGTCACGTCGATGAACGTCGGAAACTATTTCCGCCTGGCACCCGACAATCGCCTGATCTTCGGCGGCCGTGCGCGCTTTTCGGCGACGTCGGATCAGCGTTCCGACGCCAAGAGTGGCGCCATTCTCGTCGACGGTCTCACCCGACTCTTCCCGCAACTCGCCGGCACGGAGATCGACTATTGCTGGGGTGGACTCGTCGACATGACCAGCGACCGCTTTCCGCGCGCCGGCCATCAGGATGGGCTGTGGTATGCGATGGGTTATGCCGGTCACGGCGCGCAGCTGTCGACCCATCTCGGCATGATCATCGCAGATGCGATGCTCGGACGCGAAGACCGGAATCCGATGAAGGGCCTCGACTGGCCTGCGGTGCCCGGCCATTTCGGCAAGCCCTGGTTCCTGCCGCTGGTGGGAATGTACTACAAGATGCTCGATCGCATTCAGTAGCCTGACCGGGGCACATGCGCGCCCACGCTTGCAGAGCATCGAGGGCTGATCTGTCTTGAGCGTTTGCCGGGATGGCGGAGAGGGCGCGGTCGTACGCCTTTCTCCGCTCCGTGGCCGCTAAGCCCAATCCATCGACGTGGAAGGTCTTGATCTCGAGATATTCCTCGATCCCGACCTGCGCTCCCTCGCGCGCCAGGCCGGATTGCTTGATGCCGCCGAACGGGGACACCTTCGTCGACACCATGCCGGTGTTGAGGGCGATGCCTGGGCTCACGACACCGTGACGTAGATCTTGCGCACGGTCTCGATCGTCTTCCACACGCCGGTAAAGCCGGGCTTCATGACGAAGCTGTCACCGGCTCGGAACGTGATCGGATCGCCGCCGTCCGGCGTGATCTCGACCGTGCCGGAGAGGATGTGGCAGAACTCGAAGGTCTCTCCCTTGATCGAGCGTGTCTCGCCCGGTGTTGCTTCCCACACGCCGGTGTGCACCAGTTCGCCCTTGGCCTCGTCCTGCGCCCAGGTCTTGTAGTGGGGCGCGCCGGCAATGAGCCGCTCCGGCATCGGGCCGGATTCCTTCGGGGCGAAAGTCGGGTTGGGGTCGATCCGTTTCAGCAGCAAGTTGGGCTCCTCTCAGTAACCGCGTGTCCGATCCACGAGCCCGACGAGATCGAGGCCCGCTTCATATCGCTTGATGTTGTCGATGACCGCGCGAGCGGCGGTGTCTGGCTGGGTCGCGCTTGCCACATGCGGGGTCAGTAGCACTTTCGGGTGGGCCCACAAGGCATGTTCGCTCGGCGGCGGCTCCGGTTCGGTCACGTCGATCACGGCTCCGGCGAGCTGACCCGCATCCAGAGCGGCGAGGAGCGCAAGGGAATCGAGCTGCGCGCCGCGCCCGGCGTGGACGAGGGCCGCGCCCTTCGGCAGCTGCGCAAGACGTTCGCGGTTCAGGATGCCGCGCGTGGCCGCGGTGAGAGGCAGCAGGCAGACGAGGATGTCGGTCTCGCCGAGCATCCGGCCAAGACCGGCATCGCCGCTAAAGGTCGCAACGCCTTCAATCGTCTTGCCCGACCGGCTCCAGCCGCTCAAGCGGAAGCCGAAAGGTTTCAGGCTTTCCAGCACGGCGCGGCCGAGCACGCCCAGTCCGAGCAGCCCGATCCGCCGGTCGGCAGCCTGCCTCTGCGGCAGGGCCCGCCATTCGCGGCGTCGCTGCAAATCGAGATAGGCCGGCAAGTTGCGGTGAAGCGCCAGCACCGCAAGGGTGACATATTCCTGCATCATCCGGATGATGCCGTCTTCCACCATCCGGACCAGCTTCACCCCTGGCGGGATGGCCGTCAGCGGAAACTGGTCGATGCCCGCCCCGACCGAAAACAGGATGTCGAGATTGCGGTATCGTTCCAGCGCCTCCGGGACGGACCAGGTGATGATATAACGTATGTCGGCTGGAGCGACCGTGCCCGGACCGATCGTGAAGGGCAGATGCGGGAGCTCGTGCGCGAAGGCTTCACCGAAGACGGCCCCGCGCTGCGCATCGGAATTGAAGAGAAAGGTCATTATCGAATTCGGACGCGCGGAGAATGGCGAAGCTTTGCCGGATTAAGCCATGCTATCGGAGCCGGGATTTCGTCCGGTGCCGAATGCGGGCGCGATTTGGTGGATTGTTTCGCCGGATGGCTTTTCCGGAACGCAATCTGCGGCGTGGCCGGTGTATGCTGAGCCTGACCGAGCCCGGAACTGCCGGCTCCGACCGATGTCGAGCCGATCAGGGGGAGACATGAAGTCCCGCACGACCAGTTCGCTGACGATCGACGCATTCGATGCGCGGGCGGTGGACATCGACACGGTCGAGCTCGATCAGCTCTACACGCTCTCGATCGGCGTCGGCTGGCCGCATCGCCCTGAGGATTGGCAATTTCTGCGCGACACCGGCCATGGCATCGTCGTTCACGATGAGATCGGACGGGTGCTGGGGTCGGCCATGTGGTTTCCTCACGGGGTGGATTTTGCCACGGTCGGCATGGTCATTACCTCGCCCCGCCTGCAGGCGCTTGGCACGGCTCAGTGGCTGATGAAGCGCATTCTGTCTGCATCGGGCGGGCGCAATCTCCGCCTCAATGCCACGCATGCGGCCCGCAAGCTCTATCTCTCGCTCGGCTTCCGCCGCGAACGAACGGTGTTCCAGCGGCAAGCCGAAGCGCAGCGATTCGGCGACATGCCGCGCCCTTCAGAAGGTGGCGAGCTTCGAGAGTTGGGCCAAAAGGACCTGCCGGCCATCGCGCAACTCGATGCGCGGGCGTTCGGCGCCTCGCGCCTTGATTTGATCGCAGCCCTCCTGCGGCAATCCGCCGGGGTCGGGCTCTATCGGCGTGGTCGACTCGAGGCGTTCGCGTTGTGCCGTCCGTTTGGGCGAGGGCACGTCGTGGGTCCCGTCGTCGCGTCAGCCGACGAGGACGCGATCGTGGTGGCTGCGCCGCACGTCGCGGCTCACGAGGGACAGTTTCTGAGGATCGACACGCACCTCGCCGATGGTGAGTTCTGCTCCTTCCTGGCTCGGTGCGGCCTTGCTTTTTTCGACACCGTGACGACGATGTCGCTGGGCGGAGAGTTTCGTGATCCTAACGGTCGTTCCGGAAAGATACCTGTAACTTACGCGCTTGCCAGCCAGGCGCTCGGCTGAGAGCCGAGGCGCCTGGCGGAAGTTCCGCGCCAGGGCATCTCAACCGGGACTTCGCCTCAGGCCTGGGGCGGTCGGGCTGCGATGGCGGTCATCTCGAGTTTGACGCCCGGACCGAGATCGGCCACGCCGATGGCGGCGCGCGCCGGCAGATGAGCCGCCGCGAAATGCGCCTTCCAGGCTGCATTGAACTCCGACTTCTCCTTGAGGTTCGTCATGTAGATGGTCACCTGCAGGACGTTGGCGAGATCGGATCCGAGACGCTTCAGCAGCTGCGCGAGCTGGCCGAGGACGTCGTTGGCCTGGCCCGACATGTCGAGGCTCGTGTCCTCGGGGACAATTCCACCGATGTAGAGCACGCCATCGTGCTCGACCACTTCGTGGAGCAGTCCTTCGTAGGGCAAGACGCGCTGGATCATGATGAGACCGATGTTGCTGTGGGAATGGGCGGCATATCGCACATTTCCGTCGCGATGTCGTTTGCAGAGATTCCACACCAGGCCGGATCGAAGGATCAACCGCAGGCTTCCGAATGCGGTCCAATAAGGCATTGGAAATAAATGCAGAAATGACCTCAGCGTCGCCCGCTTATGTTCGCCCGGCCGTCCTTGCGCGCAGGAGCCCGGCATTTCCGCAGGCCTGATCACGACGACATCGGGGCCTGGATCGGTATACTGCCACCCAAAGCGCGATGGGAACGGACTGACCGGACCGGAACAAGGATCAGATGATGGACGATACGATTGGTTTCCCCGACCCCGGCCTCGACCTGTCCGACGGCTTCAAGCCGCACACCTCGCATTGGGGCGTGTTTTCCGCGCGTCAGAGCGGAGCCGGACTGGAGGTCAGGGCCTATGCGGGCGATCCCGATCCGAACGGCATCATCGACAATTTTCCCGGCGCGCTGCGCCACCAGGCGCGCATCGCCCAGCCGGCGGTCCGCCGCGGCTGGCTGGAGCGCGGGCCGGGCCCGGACGATCGCCGCGGCCGCGACGAGTTCGTCTCGGTGAGCTGGGAGAAGGCGCTCGATCTGCTCGGCGACGAGCTCGGCCGCATCCGCGACACGCGCGGCCCCGGTGCCGTGTTCGGCGGCTCCTACGGTTGGTCGAGCGCGGGCCGCTTCCACCACGCCCAGAGCCAGGTGCATCGCTTCCTGAACATCGCCATGGGCGGCTATGTGCGCTCCGTCAATTCCTATTCCTCGGGCGCGTCCTCGGTGCTGCTGCCGCAGATCCTGGCGGGCTACGAGGACATCACCAAGCGCAATGTCACCTGGGAGCAGATCGCCGACAAGACCGACATCGTGCTGGCGTTCGGCGGCATGGCGCTGAAGAACTCCATGGTGGCCGGCGGCTCGATCAGCAAGCATGTCGAGCGCGACGCCATGGCAGCGGCGCGCCGGCGCGGCTGCGAGTTCATTCTCGTCAGCCCGCTCCGTGAAGACCTGCCCGTCGAGGCCGGTGCGGAGTGGATGACGTGTGTGCCGAGCACCGACACCGCGCTGATGCTCGGCATTGTTCATACGCTGGTCGCGGAAAATCTGCACGACCAGGCCTTCCTCGATCGCTACACCGAAGGCTGGCCCGTCTTCCTGCGCTATCTCACCGGCGAGAGCGACGGGCAGGCGAAGCATGCCGAATGGGCCGCCGCGATCTCCGGCGTCGATGCGAACACGATCCGCACGCTCGCCCGTCGCCTTGCCGGCAAGCGCGCACTCATCACCGTCTCGCATTCACTGCAGCGCGCCGAGCACGGTGAGCAGCCGGTGTGGATGGGCATGGTGCTGGCGGCCGCGCTCGGCCAGATCGGGCTTCCCGGCGGCGGCTATGGCTATTCGCTGGGGGCAATCGGTTATTACGGCCGCCGCGTCAACGACGTGCCGGGGCCGACACTGGGGCAGGGCCGCAACGGTGTGCGCGATTTCATTCCGGTCGCGCGCATCGCCGACATGCTGCTCAACCCCGGCACCACCTATCGCTACAACGGCGAGACGCGCACCTATCCGGACATCCGCCTGGTCTACTGGGCCGGCGGCAATCCCTTCCACCACCACCAGGACATCAACCGCCTGCGCAAGGCTTTTGCGAAGACAGACACGTTCGTCGTGCACGAGCTCGCCTGGACCGCTACCGCGCGGCACGCCGACATCGTGCTGCCCGCGACCATGACGCTCGAGCGCGAGGACATCGGCTATTCCAGCAACGATCCGCTCATGGTCGCCATGCACCGGATCGCCGAGCCGTTTGGCCTCGCGCGCGACGACTACGATATTTTCGCCGATCTCGCCGAACGTCTCGGCGCCCGCGAACCCTTCACCGAAGGCCGCACGTCGCGGGAGTGGCTGGAATATCTTTACAAACCGACCCGCGCCTCGCTCGAAGCGCGCGGCCTGGAGGCCCCGAGCTTCGACGAGTTCTGGCGGCGCGGCAGCCTGGTGGTGCCGCAACAGCCCGACGACGGCGGCCGGCTGCGCGGCTTTCGCGAGGATCCGGTCAATCACCCGCTGCCGACGCCGAGCGGACGGATCGAGATATTCTCAGCCAAGATCGCGGGCCATGGCGATGCGGACTGCCCGGGACATCCGGTCTGGCTCGACAAGACCGACATGCCCAAGCCCGGCGCGCCGTGCTTCCTCGTCGCCAACCAGCCGGTGACGCGCCTGCACAGCCAGCTCGATTTCGGCGGACATTCGCTCGGCGCAAAGCATCGCGGCCGCGAGGTCGCGCGCATGAATCCGGTTGATGCCGGCGCGCGCGGCATCAAGGACGGCGACATCATCCGTCTGTTCAACGAGCGCGGCGCCTGCCTTGCCGCCGTCCACGTCACCGACGGCATCGCGGCCGGCGTGGTGCAGCTGCCGACCGGCGCCTGGTACGACCCGATGGACCCGGAAGACGATGCGCCGCTCTGCGTCCACGGCAATCCGAACGTGCTGACCCGCGACATCGGCACCTCGTCCTTCGCGCAGGGATGCACGGGGCAGCTGACGACGGTGGAGGTGGAGAAGTTCACCGGCAATCTGCCGCCGATCCGGGCGTTCGATCCGGTGTAGCGGGCTGTCTCGCAATGACGGTGTGGAGAGGATGTCTCCTTCTACATCACCGTCACCCTGAGGCGCCGGAGCGAAGCGGAGGCCTCGAAGGGCGACGGCCCGGCCGCATCTGGCCGCTCATCCTTCGAGGCTCCCGATCGGGCGCTGCGCGCGCCCCATCACTCGCGCCTCACGATGACGGAATTGACAGTGCCGTTGTCTCAAGCACGGCCAGCGCCAGAAAAAAGGGGCCGCCCTGTGTGGGAGCAGGGACGGCCCCGAGTGGCTCGTAGGCCCGGGAGGAGAAGGGCGCGAGCCGGCGCAAGTGGCAGGGCACCTGCACCAAACACGATCAACACCGAACCAGACGCGGATTCCGCACTTCCCCGCCGCCTGTCATCGAAGGACGGGCTACGCGGCAGCGCTTGCGCCCCAGTCCCTGCCCGCAGCAGGCCGGCGCTGTGCCGGCGATTCGATCTCGCGGCGCTCGCCGGTGCTGGCAAGGCGCCAGCGTGCCGGTGTTTGGCCGCTGATGCGCTTGAAGACGGTCGAAAAATGCGCCTGTGTGCTGAAGCCGACGGCAAGTGCGATCTCGGCCAGTGGCCGCTCGGTGGTTGCGAGCAGCGTCTTCGCATGCTCGATCCGGTGATTGAGCAGATATTCGCGCGGACGGTAGCCGGTCGCGGCACGGAACTGTGCCGCAAAGTGCATCCTGGACAGGCCGGCGACATTGGCGAGCTCGGACAGGCTGATGCAGCGGTCGAAATGATCGGCGATATATTGCTCGACACGCCGCAGCCGCCATTTCGGCAGGGCATTGACCCGTGCGCGCGGCATCTCCAGCCGCGCAAGATGCATCGCAAGAGTCTGGGCGATGCAGCGCGCGAATTGATGGTCGGTCGCATCGCCATGCTCGATCAGCGCCTTGGCGAGCTCGGCGGCGAGCGGGTCGCGCAGCAGGACGAGGTCATTGAGCCCGTCGCCCGCCAGCGATTGCGCCGGCAAATGGTCGAGGCAGATGTGGAAGTGCAGAAAGGCGCAAGGGCCCTGGAACTGCACGCTCAGCGGCTTCGACGGCGCGCTGACATAGAGCGTGCCGGCGGGCATCGTCCCGTCGAAAATGATCTGACGCTCCCGCGACAGCTTCGCGCGAATGGTCTTCAGGGCAATGCCGATGAAATAGCGATCGCCTGGCGTCGTCGCCGTATGCGACGACGTGTCCCGCAGGTCGTCCCATCGCGAGATCGTGATGTCCGCGGCAGCCGCATCCGGACCGCCGGAGATCTGGCGCCATTCGCTCTCCCGGGCGATTGCGTGCGCCTTGTGTGAAACCTCATGATCCCGGTAGCCGGCTGGAATCTCAATCCAGGCACGCGCCGCCTGCAAATCGGTCAACATCGCTCGTCCTCTTCTGGCCCCGCCGCCGCCTGCAACCACCGGCGAACTCTCGGGCCCGATGATTTCCATGATCAGAGGATAGGCGCGAGCCGGACAAGAAGCCCGTTAGTGATGATTAGGAGATGTTAGATTTTGTGCGCGCACATAAGGTGTGGCAGCCCGTCGCAGGGTGTTTGATTTTGTCCAATTTTTCAATTGTTTGCCTGGATCGGTGTGGTGTGAGAACAGTACAGAATCCAGCCTTGCGACGGACGTGCCGGTGTGTGGCGCCGCCGTGCCATCGCTGGACCGTGCATCGATGGCCGGTATAGTCGCCGCGCATTTGAATGAAGTGGTCGTCAACATGAGCGCGACGTGACCGAGCTCCCCGCAGCACATGGCTCCCGCAGCAATGCCACGGGGGGCAATCCCGATCTGGAAGCCGTGTCGTTCGGGCCGTTTTTCCTGAGATCGCGGCTGCTCGAGAAGGATGGCGCTCCGGTCAAGCTCGGCAGCCGCGCGATCGACATTCTGCGCCTGCTGGTCAGCCGCGCCGGTGAGGTGGTGCCGAAGGGCGAGATTCTCAGCTACGCGTGGTCCGGTCTCGCAGTCGAGGAGATCAGCCTGCGCGTCCATGTCGCCGAGCTGCGCAAGGTGCTCGGCGACGGCAAGGACGGCGCCCGCTACATCACCAACATCCCGAGCCGGGGCTATTGCTTCGTCGCGCCCGTGCAACGTGGCGAGCGCAATGCCGCTCCGGCAGCCCTGCCGCGTGCATCCGAAACAACGACACCGCCGCCGTCCCTGCCGCATCGGCTGGACCGGATGATCGGGCGGGACGAGGTCCTCCCGGAGCTGTCGGCCCGTCTGCTCAGCGATCGCTTCGTCACGCTGCGGGGCCCGGGCGGCATCGGCAAGACCACGGTTGCGACTGCGCTCGCCCACGACATGTGGCAGACGTTCGAAGGCAACGTTCACTTCCTCGAATTCGGTCCGCTCAAGGATGCCGCGCTGGTCGCGAGCACGGTCGCGGCCGCTCTGGGCCTCGTCGTGCATCACGAGGATCCCTCAAGCAGCATCGTCAACTTCCTGCGCGGACGGCGGCTGCTTCTGATCCTCGACAGCTGCGAGCACGTCATCGACGAGGTCGCGCGTTTGGCGGAAAACATCTATCGCGAGGCCCCCGGCATCGCCATTCTCGCCACCAGCCGCGAGTCGCTGCTGGTGGAAGGCGAGCAGATCTTTGAGCTCGTTCCGCTGCCGGGCCCGCCGCAAGGCACCCGCCTCAGCGCTGATGAGGTGCTGGATTATCCGGCTGCACGGCTGTTCGTCGATCGTGCCGCCGCCGCAGGGCACCGGGGCGATATCACGGACGAAGACGCCGAGGTCCTCGCGGAGATCTGCGGCAAGCTCGACGGCATTGCGCTCGCGATCGAGCTCGCGGCCGTGCGCGTCGGCGTCTACGGCTTGCGCGAGATGGCCGCACTGCTCGACTCCCGGCTCAAGCTCGAATGGCGGGGACGACGAACGGCGCCGCCGCGGCAGCAGACGCTGGGCGCCACGCTCGACTGGAGCTTTGGCCTGATCGGCGAAAGCGAGCGCATCGTGTTGCAGCGGCTTGCCGTCTTCGCAGGTCCCTTCACGCTCAAGGGCGCGATGGCGGTCGCGGCGGAGGATGAAGCCGCGGCCGACCGTGTCGTCGATGCGCTGGAGCAGCTCGTGGCCAAATCGTTGGTGTCGGCGCAGCCGGATGGTGCCTCGCGGCGCTATCGCCTGCTGGATGCCACGCGCGCCTATGCGATGCAGAAGCTCGCCGATGGCGGCGAGGCGGGCACGGTCGCGCATCGTCACGCCTCCTACGTCCAGCGCACGCTCGAGACCGGCATGGCGGAGCAGGGCGGCGATCAGGCGTCCCGGCTGCAGGGGCGCGCGGGTCTGCTTGCCGATGCCCGCGCCGCGCTGGAATGGAGCTATGCGAATGACGCCGGCGTGGCTCTGCGCGTGCCGCTCGCCGGCAGTGCTGCAAGGCTGTTCGTCGAGCTCAATCTGCTGAACGAGGCGCGCATCTGGTCCGGCCGTGCCCTTGCGGCGCTCGACGATGCCAATCAGGGCGGCAGATGGGAGCTGGAGCTCCAGTCGACGCTCGGTCACGCCTTCATGTTCACCGAGCGCAACAGCGAGCAGGCCGAGGCCGCACTCCGCCGCGGGCTCGACATCGCCGACACGCTTTCCGACCATGCCAATGCGTTCAGGCTGCTGTCGCGGCTGAACATGTTTTACCGCCGCACCGGCGACTACAGGCATCTGGTGCCGACCGCGCTCAAGGCCGAGCGGATCGCGCGGCTGATCGGCGATACCGCGGGAATCGCGGGCAGCAAGGCGCTCCTCGGCGTGTCCTATCATCTCGCCGGCGATCAGGCCGAGGCGCAGGCGCATCTCGACGAGGGCGTCCGCGACGATGCCGCGCTGCGCGGGACGCAGCCCGGACATTTCGCCTATTCGCGCACGCCGCAGATTCCGCTCGCGCGGGTGTTGTGGCTGCGCGGCTTTCCCGATCGTGCGCTCGACTGCGTCAGCCCGCTGGTCGGCGCCGCCGCGCCGCGCGATGTGGTGATGCATTGCATCGCGCTGTGCTGGTCATCCTCCGTGTTCGGCTGGGTCGGCGACTGGGCCGCCGTCGAGACGATGACGGGACGCCTCGCGACGCATGCAAACGTGCACGGGCTTGCGCCCTATGAGGCCGTCGCGACCGGCTTTCATGCGCAGACCATGATCGCGCGCGGCGAGACGGCCGGCGGCATCGATTTGCTGCGCAGCGCGCTGCCGCGTCTGCACGCGGATCGCTACGAGCTCTACGCCTCGGCCTTCGCGGCCGACCTGTCTCAGGGACTGGCCACGCTCGGACGACCGACGGAAGCACTGCAGGTCCTGCACGAAACGATCGCCCGCGTCGAACAGGGCGGCGGAGGCTTTGACATGCCCGAGCTGCTCCGCCGGCGCGGCGACCTCGAAGCGCGTATGGGTGATCTCGCTGCGGCGGAAGCGAGCCTTGCCGTATCGCGCGCATTGGCCGAGCAGCAGGGCGCCTTGTCCTGGCGATTGCGAACGGAGATGTCGCTTGCAGCGCTTCGGCGCCAGCGGGGCGCCAAAGACCCGCTCGACGATCTCGCGGCGATCTATGGGCGGTTCACTGAAGGATTCGAGACGGCGGATCTGAAGGCGGCGCGGCTCATGCTTGGCGAGCGATCCGCCTGAGAAAGCTCAGTCGAACCGAAAATCCGAGAGATCGATCGACACCATCAGCTCCTCGCGCAGCGGCATCAGATCGTCGCCGCGCAGATAGATGCGCCGGCGTGTCGGGAGCCTGAAGCCATCGACGGCGACGGGGTCGGACACATAGTGAGCCGCCGGAAAACTGCCGGCGATCTCGACCCGATAGTCGTGTCGGCGAATGAGCATATCAGGGCCGAAATAGAAATCCTGATCACGGCTGTGGCTGGCGATCATCGCCGGGAATGTCGCTCGTAGTCCGCGCCAGACCTCCACGCCTTCGTGCCAGGGCTCGATCTCGCGGACATCGAATCCGTCCATGGCAAGCAAAAAGGGCGTCGTCATGTAGGTCCATAGCGCGTAGCCCTCGAAATAGGCGCGGTGCAGCGGGTCCCAGTGCGTGCGCATGTCGTGCCGCGCGAACGCGGCGCGCGGATCGTTGCGCATCGCGACGATGCTGCCGTCCGCCGCGACGATCGCGATCCGCTCGGGGCTGAATTCGGTGCGCTGGCCGGGCTTGCCGAACGGCGCGGCCGACGCTCGCTGGCGATGCAGCTCGATCCGCATCGTGCGCGGCGCCTGATCCTGGTCGACGCCCTTCAAGGCCCGGAGGTCACCTCCCGTCACGATCGTGGCGGTGAGGCGCTCATGGCTCTTCCATCTATCGAGGCCGCCATGGGCCTCGATCGCATCCGCCAGCAGCGGGATCATCCGGCCGCTCCTTCTCGCATCGGTGCAGTTGCTCCGATGCAGATACTCCCGCGCGCAGATGACCGCGCGTTAAGCGTTGTTAAGTGCCGTTGGCCGGAACCCGGGCTAGGCTTCGGCCATGACATCGAGCACCGCGTCGGCAAAGGCCTTCGGGGCCTCCTGCGGCAGATTGTGACCGATGCCGCCCTTGACGGTCCGGTGCGAATAGCGGCCCGAGAATTTCCTGGCGTAGGCGGACGGCTCCGGATGCGGCGCCCCGTTGGCGTCGCCCTCCATGGTGATGGTGGGGACGGTGATGACCGGGGCCTGCGCCAGCCGTGCCTCGTCGGCATCGTATTTCGCCTCGCCCTCGGCAAGACCCAGCCGCCAGCGATAATTATGGACCACGACCGCGACATGGTCGGGATTGTCGAAGGCCCTGGCGCTTCGATCGAAGGTGGCGTCGTCGAAATGCCATTGCGGCGAGGCGAGCTGCCAGATCAGCTTCGAGAAATCGTGGCGGTATTTGTCGTAACCCTCGCGGCCGCGCTCGGTCGCGAAATAGAACTGGTACCACCATTGCAGCTCCGCCTTCGGCGGCAGCGGCATCTTGCCGGCCTGCTGGCTGCCGATCAAATAACCGCTCACCGAGACCATCGCCTTGACCCGCTCCGGCCACAGCGCAGCAACGATGTTGGCTGTGCGAGCGCCCCAGTCGAAGCCGGCAATCGTGGCCTTGTCGATCTTGAGTGCGTCCATCAGGGCGACGATGTCCGCCGCGATCGCCGCCGGCTGCCCGTTCCGCATCGTGGCATCCGACAGGAAGCGTGTGGTGCCGTAGCCGCGCAGGTAGGGCACGATCACGCGATGGCCGGCAGCGGCGAGCAGCGGGGCGACGTCGACGAAAGCGTAGATGTCGTAGGGCCAGCCGTGCAGCAGGATCACGGGCGGACCGTCGGCCGGCCCGGCCTCGGCGTAGCCGACATTGAGCAGGCCGGCGTCGATCTGTTTCAGCGACGCGAACGCGGTGTTTGCCTCCGGCTTGATGGCGCCGGCGGACTTCGCCGGCTTGGCCTCGGCCGCCGCGCCCAGCGAGAGTTGGGCGGCGGCGAGCGTCATCGCGGCGCCTCCGAAGAAGCGGCGGCGTTCATGGTTGATGGTGTCGGACATGCGTGTCTCCTGTCGTGGTTGCATTGCGCGAAGCGTGGCGGCTCGCCACGCCGTCGCTGTTCGGTTTCAGTCCTTGTGTCCATCCAGCCGTGCAAGGAAGTCGCGGACGAGCGAAGCGATCTCGTCGGTGGCTTCGTCCAGCGCGAAGTGGCCGGCTTCGAGGATGTGTATTTCGGCCTCAGGCACGTCGTCGCGATAGGCCGCCGCGCCGGCGACGGCGAAGGACGGGTCGTACTTGCCCCAGACCACCAGCATCGGCGGCCGCGTCTTGCGCAACCAATCCTGCCACGTTGGATAGGAGGCAACATTCGTCCTGTAATCCAGGAACAGCGTGGTCTGGATCTCCGGCTGGCCCGGGCGCGTCAGGAACGCATATTCGTCGGTCCAGGTGTCGGGGTCGTAGCGTTCGGGATGCGGGCTGGAGCCGAGATGCCGCTGGCGCGTCGCTTCCAAAGAAGTGAAGTTGGCCTTGAGCGCCTCGAGCTCGTGTGCCGGATCGGCCCAGTATTTGCGACGCGCTTCCCAGAGCGGGCTCAGGCCTTGCTGATGCGAGACGGCGTTCTGGATCATGACCGCGCGGACGCGCTCGGGATGCGCCAGCGCCATGCGGAAGCCGACCGGGCCGCCGTAATCCTGCATGAACAGCACGTAGTCGGTCAGGCCGAGCTTCGCCGTGAACTCACCGATCACGCCGGCGATGTTGTCGAACGTATAGGTGAAGTCGGATGGCGGCGGCGCGCTGCTGTTGCCGAAGCCGGGATAGTCCGGCGCGATCAGGTGATATTTGTCGGCGAGCAGCGGCAGCAGCGGCTCCCACAT
>NZ_AKIY01000015.1 GCF_000282615.1 Bradyrhizobium sp. YR681
TGCGACGCCCGACATTGGCTCGCGGACTGCGCCTTCCGGTGCGCGTCCCGGTGAAGGTGAACGTCGCAACGTCCTGACTCTGACAAGAGTCAGCCAACTCGCAAGCAATCGCAACCGAAACAACGCCTCGGGCCGATCGTCAATCCAGCGGGACGTTCAGGCGGGTGCCCTTGGTAATAATGCCGCCACGATTGCCGATCTCGATCGAACCATAGCGTTGCCTGAAGCAGTCGGGCAGCGGCCGATCGCCTTCCATGCTGAGCCAGAGGCGCAACAAGTGGCGCTTCTGGCTTGCAGTGGGCCAATCGCGGAATCCGGTCCGGTCATGCAGCAGGGCATGGTTGTAGACGAACTGCATGTCACCGGGCTGAAGCCGCATGCCGAAATGCAATGCGGGGTCATTTGCCAGCGCGTCAAAGAGATCGAGCGCCTCGACGTGAGCCGGCGTCAGTCTCATCGCATCGGGAAAGCGCTGCGCACTATCGATGTACTGGCGTTGGTAGAATCCGGTCAGGAACCCCGCATGCCAATTCAGCACCGGGATTTCGAGATATGGCTTTTCGTTCTCCGGCACCTCGCCTCGCCGGTCGGTCGCGATCGGATCAAACAAGAGGGCGGCGAGGTCGGGACGCCTGTCGAACATCTCGTTGTAGATTGTCGTCGTGCTGACAAGGAGGGAGTCGCCGCCCTCCATGGCCTCCCGAATGCACAACAACCCGACCACGTCGGACGAATCTGTGTGGAATGTCTGCCGTTCCGACGTCTGATAAATTCGCGTGTTGGGATCCCGTGCGTCGGCGCCTGTGTCACGGACGTGACCAAGAATATGGCCGGCTGCATTTTGGGACCGGGCGGATCCGAGATGCGCTCCCACGCCGCAAAAGATCGTGGCGGCAAACTCCTGGCTGTATTTTGCCACCGGCAGGCCCCGTATCACCTCGAAACCCAGGCCAGACAGCAGCGTTGTCCTGAGACCTTCCAGGTGCGCGCCGAATCGAGGAAGCGGAAAGCTTTCCTTCGTGATGCCGGCGATCTCTTGGGTGCTGCCAAGATATGCTTCCGCCGCGCTCTCGAGTTCCGTGATCTCGTCGGCGGTCAGCGATATCAGCCATCGATCAGGACTGGCCTTCACCTCCTCACCTCGCCAGGCCGATGCGATCTCCACCTTTCCAGGAGGTCGATCCATCGCGCTGGGCACCGAGACCGCATTCATGGTGTTCGCTCCCGAGGAGACTGGTCTCGCCACGACTACGCCGTCCGCAACACCGGCGCCGGCGGCTGCGACGGCCGGATCAGTGCAAACGCGACCTGGATGATGCCGCCAGCAAGGCCGAGCGCCACGCCAATGCGCCACGCCATCGTGTACGAGCCGAGCGCGTCGTAGAGCACCCCGCCTCCATAGGCGCCGAGGAAGCTGCCGATCTGGTGGCTCATGAAGGCAAGGCCCTGGATCATGGCCTGCCAGCGCAGGCCGAACATCTCGGCGACGGCGCCCGCGACCAGCGGGCCGACGCCCATCCACAGGAAGCCCATGATCGCGCCGAACAGCAGCGTCGAGAACGGCGTCGCCGGCAGCATGAAATACCAGGCGAGCGCGAGCGAGCGCAGGATGTAGATGCCGCCCAGCAGCGCCAGCTTGTTCCAGCGCTGGCCGGCCCAGCCGAAGAACAGCGAGCCCAGCACGTTGAAGCCGCCGATCATGCCGAGCGTCTGCGCGCTCAGCATCGGATCGAGGCCGCAGATCGCGAGATACGACGGCAGATGCGTGGTCAGGAAGACGAGTTGCATGCCGCAGACGAGATAGGCGCAGGTCATCACCACGAAGGAGGCATTGCCGAACGCCGTCTTCGCAGCCGTCGCCGCGGTGGCATCACCGATGTCATCGGCCGCGGGCTTCGGCAGCGGGACCTGATCGACACGGCCCGCATACCATGCCGCGGGAAGCATCAGCACCGACATGATGACGAAGCCGGCGAGCCCGACCCGCCAGCCAAATCCTTCGTTGAGCAACTGCCCGATCGGGGCCGACAGCAGCGCGCCGAGCGAACCCGCGCCGGAGACGATGCCGAGCACGGTGGAACGCACCGTTGCGGGGACGGCACGCGCCGCCACCGACATCGCGATCGCCGCGGCCGTGCACGCCAGCGACGTGCCGATCAGGACGCCGGCGCCGATCATGATGCTGACGAGACCGTTCGCGGTCGCCATCAGGATGAGACCGACAATGTACATCAGCGAGCCCACGATCATGATCGGGCGGAAGCCGTAACGCACCGTCATCGCGCCGGCGAGCGGCTGGAGAAAGCCCCAGGCGAGGTTCTGCACGGCGAGTGCCAGCGTGAAGTCCGAGATCGAGATGTGGATGTCGTGCGTCAAGGGCTGCATGAAGATGCCGAGGCTCTGCCGCAGCCCCATGCTCAGCGTCAGCATGATCGAGGCGCCGATCAGGATGGGCAATGTCGGCCGCAGAACCTGCAACAGGGGCATTTCATTCTCCCTCGTGGGCGCGGCGCGCGCGCCGGCGTCTGCAATATCAGTTGATTTTGGTTACACAGACCTGTGTAGTTAGGCTATGAAAGGTGCAGGCTGTCAAGCGAACAGGACGCATCCCGCTGCATGGCTCCCCCGACGCCCCCACAGACGATGAAAGAGCGGATCCTTCAGACCGCCGACAAGCTGTTCTATCTGCAAGGCATTCGCGCCATCGGCGTCGACACCATCGCAGCCGAGATCGGCATCTCCAAGCGCACGCTCTACAACCACTTCCCTTCCAAGGACGCCCTGATCGCGGCCTATCTGGAGCGCCGCTTCGTCACTCAGCGCCCCTCGGACAAGCCGCCGGCCGAGCAGATTCTCGCCACCTTCGATTCGCTGGAGCGGCGTTTTGCGGCGACGGATTTTCGCGGCTGCCCGTTCGTGAATGCGGTGGCCGAACTCGGCCCTGCGGCCCGCGCGGTGAAGAAGATCGCGATCGCCTTCAAGGAAAGCCGCCGGGTCTGGTTTCGCGAGCGGCTGAATGAGCTCGGTATTACCGACGCGGACGAGCTGGCGACGCAGCTCGTGCTGCTGGTCGACGGCTCCATCGCCCAGGACCTCGTCCGCGACGATCCCGCGATGGCGCGTGCGGCGAAGGAGGCTGCAAAGGTGCTGCTGCGCAATGCCGGGGTGGATGTGGGGGTTGATAGTGCGAAGAGCGCGGCGAAACCGGATCAGCACTCACCACAGCAATGACCGCTTGCAATAGCGCACAGGTGTCATCACCCGCGAAAACGGTGATCCAGCAATCCAGAGACTATGAGCTAGAATCGAGAGGCCGCGGGTACTGGATTTCCCCTTCACGGGGAATGACAGCGGAGTTTGCCGGATCTGGCGACCCTGACATCATGCACCTGTTTTGCCCGACGAGTCAAGAAAAATTCATAAAATCCGAATATCGTCCACCGCGACCGGCAAGTCCTTGATCCGGCTAGTATCGGCTACTGTGCGTGGGGTTGTTTTCGCACTTTTGTGCAGGCCAGCCTCACGCCGCGTGCGAGACCACCCGGTTGCGCCCGTCGTGCTTGGCCCGATACAGCGCGGTGTCGGCGCGCTTGAGGACATCGCCGACCGCCTCGCCCTTCTGCTCCAGCGTGGTCAGGCCGATCGAGATCGTGACCTCGATGCGCTTGGTGCCCTTGTGGACGGCGAAGGGCTCGCCTGCGATCGAGCGGCGCAGGCGCTCGGCGACCATGCCGGCAACGTGCAGATCAGTCTCCGGCATCACGATGACGAATTCCTCGCCGCCGTAGCGGCAGGCAAGGTCGATGCCGCGGATCGATTTGCGCACGCGCACCGCGAACTCGCGCAGCACGTCGTCGCCGGCGTCGTGGCCGTAATTGTCGTTGATCGACTTGAAGTAGTCGATGTCCAGGATCATCAGCGCGAGCGGTTTGCCGCGCGTGGACGCCTGCTCGGCCAGCGTCGCCAGATGGCTCTCCATGTAGCGGCGATTGTGCAGGCCGGTGAGCGCGTCGGTGATCGCCATCTCGATCGAGTTCTGCACGTTGTCGCGCAAATGATCGGTGTAGCGGCGGCGGCGGATCTGGGTGCGGGCGCGCGCCAAGAGCTCCGTCTTGTCGATCGGGCGCAGCAGATAGTCGTTGACGCCGATCTCGAGACCGCGGAGCAGCCGCGTCGAGTTCTCGGGGTCGGCGATGGCCAGGATCGGCACATGCCGCGTGCGCTCCAGCGAACGCGCTTGGCTGCAGAGCCGCAGGCCGTCGAAATTGTTGAGGTCGAGCGAGACGATCAGCAGATCGTAATTGCCCTCGGCGGCGTGGAACAGCGCCTCCGTCGGGTTCGGCTCGACGTCGATGGTGTGCTCGGCGGCGAGGATCGTCGCCAGCCGCTCATAGGAGGACTCGCGGTCGTCGACGAGGAGAATGCGGCCGCCCTTGCCGGTGTCGGAGACGGCACTGCGCTCGGGCGCCTGCATGCCGATCTCGAGCGAGGTGATGGCGCGCATGCGCAGCTCGTCGGTCATCATCTTCAGCCGCGTCAGCGAGCGCACGCGCGCGATCAGCACGACGTCGGAGACGGGCTTTGTGAGGAAATCGTCGGCGCCGGCTTCCAGCCCGCGGTTGCGGTCGGCCGGGCTGTCGAGCGCGGTGACCATCACGACGGGAATGTGATGCGTCGCCGGATCGGTCTTGAGGCGGCGGCAGACTTCGAAGCCGTCCATGTCGGGCATCATCACGTCGAGCAGGATGATGTCGCATTCGGCGCGGCGGGCCAGCGCCAGGGCCTCGGTGCCGTTCGAGGCCGTCATCACGTCGAAATATTCGGCGGACAGGCGGGCTTCGAGGAGTTTGACGTTGGCAGGAACGTCATCGACAACCAGGATACGCGCGGACACTGTGAACTCACTTCCTATCCGATAAAACGCCGGACCGTCTCAATGAACTTGCCGACCGAGATCGGCTTGGACAAATAGGCTTCGCAGCCGCCCTCGCGGATGCGCTCTTCGTCGCCCTTCATCGCGAATGCCGTGACCGCGACGACGGGAATGGAACGCAGCTCCGGATCGTCCTTGATCCAGCGCGTCACCTCGAGGCCGGAGACCTGCGGCAACTGGATATCCATCAGCACGAGGTCGGGCCGCATCTTGCGAACGAGATCGAGCGCCTCATATCCGTTGCTGGTGCCCGACGTCTGATAGCCGTGTGCTTCCAACAGGTCGCGGAAGAGCTTCATGTTGAGCTCGTTGTCTTCCACGATCAGGACGGTCTTAGCCATCCCGCCCTCCTGTTTGGTCCGATGGACCGATGCATGTGACGCCTCAGGCGCCGCTCGCGGGCGCTTTGAAAACTGGATTCAAACTAGCCTCAGATTTGCTCTAGTTTCGTTAAACCCGAGCGCCGACTTTCTACGACGTGGTTTCCAGTTGCTTGTCTGGGGTCGCAAGACTCAAGCGCGAGACTCGGGCATATTCCAAAGTAGACACTGAAAGTTAATGGAAAGGCAAACCGGGCCCTTGAAAAAGCCTGTTCACAACCCCCGCGAAGTCGCTGAAATCGTTGCGATTCAAGCCCTGTCCTTCGTCGCGGGCGATCCCGAGCGGCTGGGCCTGTTCCTGGCTGAGACAGGGGTCGGTCCGGAGACGCTCCGGAACGCGGCCTCGGACCCGAATTTCCTCCTCAGCGTGCTCGATTTCGTGCTGCGCGATGACGACACCGTGAAGGCCTTTGCCAAGGCCTCGGAGCTGCATCCGACCAATGTTGCTGCGGCGCGGCAGGTCCTGGGCGACGCGCTCGGCGACCGGACCTGGGAGCGCGACGTGCCGTGACCTTCCCTGATACGGCCGGGCCCCGCTGCTTTTGCCGGGATTGTTCGGCCGATCTGGATATGGGCGTACGGCGCTGTTCCGCCTGCGGTTCCCCTCGCCTCGTCCGTCACCGGGCGCTGGCGAGCCTGACCATCGCCCATATCGACTGCGACGCCTTCTATGCGACGGTCGAGAAGCGCGACAACCCTGCTATCGCGGACAAGCCCGTCATCATCGGCGGGGGCAAGCGCGGCGTGGTGTCGGCCGCCTGCTACATCGCGCGCACCTATGGCGTCCGCTCGGCGATGCCGATGTTCAAGGCGCTGGAGGCCTGTCCGCACGCGACGGTGATCCGGCCTGACATGGCGAAATACGTCCGCGTCGGCCGCGAGGTGCGGCAGGCCATGCAGGCACTGACGCCGCTGGTCGAGCCGCTCTCGATCGATGAGGCCTTCCTCGACCTCTCCGGCACCGAGCGCGTGCACGGCATGATCCCGGCCAAGGTGCTGGCGCGCTTTGCCCGCGATGTCGAGCGCGACATCGGCATCTCCGTCTCGGTCGGCCTCTCCTGCAACAAGTTTTTGGCCAAGATCGCCTCCGACCTCGACAAGCCGCGCGGCTTTGCCACGCTCGACCAGGACGAGGCCCGGGAGATGCTCGCTTCGAGGCCGGTCGGCTTCATCTTCGGCGTCGGCCCCGCGACGCAGGAGCGCCTGGGACAGCGCGGTTTTCGCGTGATCGCCGACCTGCAAAAGGCCGACGAGATCGAGATGATGCGGCAATTTCCGAGCGACGGCCGGAGGCTGTGGCGGCTCGCCCGCGGCATCGACGATCGCCGCGTCGAGCCTGACAGGGGCGCCAAGACGATCTCAAGCGAAACCACCTTCGAGACCGACATCCGCGACTTCGCGACGCTGGAAAAAATCCTGTGGCGGCTGTGCGAGAAGACATCGTCTCGTCTCAAGAGCAGCGAGCTGGCCGGCTCAACCGTCACACTGAAGCTGAAGACCGCGGATTTCCGCCAGCGCACGCGCTCGCAGTCGATCGCCGCCCCGACCCAGCTTGCCGCCAAGATCTTCTCGATCTGCCGCGAGATGCTGGCGAAAGAAATCGACGGCACCGCCTTCCGCCTGATGGGCGCCGGCGTCAGCGCGCTGCGCGAAGGCTCGCCTGCCGACGACACCGACATGCTCGACCGCCGCGCCGCCCACGCCGAACGGGCGGTGGACAGCCTGCGCAAGAAGTTCGGCAGCGCCGCGGTGATCCGTGGCATCGCGTATGACGGGCCGGAGAAGACGGAAGAGCGATGACGGGTGAACGCGATCTCGGCGCGCTGCTGAAATATATGAGGCCTGAACTGCGGCCCGGCATCTTCGTCTTCTGCACGATCCCGACGGGCAAACCCATTCCCGCCGCACTCAACCCGCTGCTGACGTTCCGTGAGCAGGAAGGCGCCACGATCGTGATCCTGCGTGAAGAAGCCGAAACGGCAGGCTTACGCTACGCGTTTGCCTCGCGCCTGATCACCCTGACGGTTCACTCCGCGCTCGACGCAGTGGGCTTTCTGGCAGCCATCACGGCGCGTCTGGCCGAAGCCGGCATCAGCGTGAACGCCGTTTCGGCCTTCCACCACGACCATCTGTTCGTGCCCGTCGACAGAACGGACGAAGCGATGACCGTTCTGGAAGAAATGTCCCGCACGTAGCCCGGATGAGCGCAGCGAAATCCGGGACGGTGCATACACGGCGAAAGGCTTTCCGGATTGCGCTGCGCTCCATCCGGGCTACCAGATCAAAACCTCAATCCGCGACGGCGATCGCCTCGATCTCGATCAGCCATTCGGGCGCGGCGAGCGCGGAGACGCCGACGAGGGTGGAGGCCGGCGGCTCCATGCCTTCGAAGAAGGCCGAGCGGGCCTTGCCGATGATCGGGCGCAGCTCCGGCTTGTAGCCAACGACGAAGGTCGTGATCTTCACGATATTGGCGTAGCTCGCGCCGGCCGCCTTCAACGCGTGGCCGAGATTCTGCATCACCTGCGTGGTCTGCGCGGCAAGATCGCCCTCTCCGACGATCCGTCCCTCTTCGTCGGTCGAGACCTGGCCGGAGATGTAGATGGTCCGCGCGCCGGAGGCGGTGACGACGTGGGAATAAGCGGGATTGTGATGCAGGCCGCTGGGGCGGAGATGATCGAGCTTCGGCATGGCTGGCTCCCGGAGTTTGTGGTTGGGAAGAGCGTAGCCGGAGAGCGCGTTCAGAGCTAGATGCGACGCGCAACACTTATGCCCCGTCATCCTGAGGTGCGCGCCATGCGGCGCAAAGCGGCGCATGGGAAGCCTCGAAGGATGCACGGCCCCCGCTGCTACAGTCGGGCCGTCGCCCTTCGAGGGCCGCTGAAGAAGCGACCACCTCAGGGTGACGGTGATAGAGCTAAGCGTGCCGTACTCGGAGTGCCCTGCCCCTCAATTACAGGGCTTGCTGTCCTTCGCATCGAACTTGCCCATCGCGCCGGAGATCACGAAATCATTGTAATCGAGCACGAGTTGGCGAGAGACGCCGTTTTCGTAGAGCTCGAACGCCATCGCATAGACCGGCGTCTGCTCGCCTTCCTTCTGCTGGGCCTCGCGATCGAAATAGCTGACGGTGACGGGCCAGCGCTTCAGCGACTTCATGTGCTCGTCCGAGGTCGACGGATCGGATGCTGTGGCGCGGTCGGCGGAGATCGGCTGGCCGATCACGGTCAGCGTGTTGTAGACCTTCTGGCCGTCGTCGGAGCCGTCATAGACCGACAGCTCGAGCAGCGATTTGCCGTCTTTGGCCGCGGCGATGATGCGCTGGATCTGCTCGGTCGGGAAAACGATCTTGCCATCGAGCGTAAAGCTCTTCGGGGACGGCAGCTTCAGACGGACGTTGATGTGGTCGCCGTCGCGCTCGGCCGAGCCGTCGACGCGGCCGGCATCGGCCTCGTTCATCCGCGTCTCGATCTTGAAGCGATAGCTCTTCCCGGCGGCGTCCTCCCAGGAGTTGGAGCGCAGGTCGCTGAGCGTGATCTTGCCCTCGCCGCTGTCGAGCTCGGAGACCTGGCGGAATTCGGAGGTGTAGCCCTCGCAGGAGCTGCCGGTGAAATTGTAGAGGATGCGGCCCCGCGCGCTGTTGACCGAGTTGGAGCGCGATTTGACAAGGCTGAGATCGTAGAGCGCCTGATGGGCGAGGAATGGACCGTTGGCAGCCCTCGCTTCACCGCCTGCGCCGAAAGCAGCCGCCGCGAGCGCCATCACACCGAGAGAAGTCCGGAAAAGGTGCACCATGTCTCATCCCTGGGGAAAGCGCAGATTCGACATTTTAATGACCGTTCCATTGCGTCGCAACTGAGGCCGTTTCACGTAAAGTTGCTGCCCCGGCGCTGAACCTCCTGCCCTGCCTCGACAAAATGCATCCCCCTCCGGTTGCTTGCATGTGGCGGCACGATGGGCGAAACAGGGCGCGCCTGGCCTCCAGATGGATACGCCAGGGCGGATCATTTTTTGGACAAAGAGGTCGAAGATGGCGGGCACGGTCGAGCAGAAACTGGCGGAACAAGGCATCAAGCTGCACGAGGCCCCCACCCCCGTGGCCAATTACGTCCCGTTCGTGCGCACCGGTAATTTGCTGTTCGTCTCTGGCCAGGTCTGCTTCGATCCCGCCGGCAAGCTGATCGCCAAGGGCAAGCTGGGCGCCGGCGTCTCGATCGAGGAAGGTGCGGCGGCCGCGCGCGGCTGCGCCGTCAATCTGCTGGCCCAGGTCAAGGCAGCGCTGGGCGACCTGGACAAGGTCGTCCGCGTGGTACGCCTCGGCGGCTTCATCAACTCGGCGCCGGACTTCCTGGACGGGCCGAAGGTGCTCAACGGCGCCTCCGACCTGATGGTCGCCGCCTTCGGCGACAAGGGCCGCCATGCCCGCACCACCGTCGGCGTCGCCTCCCTGCCGGCCGATGCGGCAGTCGAGGTCGAAGGCGTGTTCGAGGTCGCCTGACGCGGAGCTGACGGCATTGCGCGCTCCTGATTGGCTGACAGCCCAGCCGGTCGCCCATCGCGGCCTGCATGACATCTCCCGCGGTATCGTCGAGAACATGCCGGGCGCGGTGCAGGCCGCGATTGCTGGCAATTTCTCGATCGAGGTCGACATCCAGCTCTCCGCCGACGGCGAGGCCATGGTGCATCACGACCATGCGCTGGGCCGGCTCACCGAGGCGACCGGCGAGGTGGTGTCGAAGACGGCGGCCGAGCTGAAGGCGCTCAAGTTCAGGGATACCGACGAGCGGATGATGTCGCTGTCCGACCTCTGCGCCATGGTCGCCGGCCGCGTGCCACTGGTGATCGAGGTGAAGAGCCATTTTGGCGGCGACCGCAAGCTGGTGAAGCGGATGGCCGAGGTGCTGGCGTCCTATCAGGGCCCGGCGGTCGGCATGTCCTTCGATCCCGACCAGGTGCTGGCGCTGCGCGAGCTGTTGCCCACCCGCCCGCGCGGCATCGTCGCACAGCGGACCTATGAGGACGAATACTGGGCGAAGCTGACCCCAGCGCAGCGCGACAGCATGATGTACCTGCGCCACGGCTTCCAGACCCAGCCGCATTTCGTCGCCTTCAAGGTCGACCACCTCCCGGCCCCCGCCCCCTGGATCGCCCGCAACGTCTTTGGCTGCGCCCTGCTTGGCTGGACCGTGCGTACCGCGGAGCAGCGGACGCGGGTCGGGCAATATGCCGATCAGATGATCTTTGAGGGATTCGTGCCGTAGGGACTGAGCCGGCTGCTCTCGTGTTCCCGGACGCGCTGCAGCGTGTAACGCTACTGCGTTGAGCCGGGCACGAGACCTGTGTTCCCACCCTCTTGAAGTCGCTGCTGCAATGCACGATCTTGGGCACGATGGCATCATCTGAAATCACGCTCGAGGCGGTACCGTCCATTGCCGAGGTCTCTGCCGAGGATTGGGACGCCTGCGCGAACCCCGGCGGCCGGTGCAATGGAAGCGGCAACGGAACCTCAACCGCCCTCCCAGGCGATTCTCTTGGCCTCTTAAAACCCGCCTATAACCCGTTCGTCTCGCACGCCTTTCTTTCCGCCGTCGAGAAATCGGGTTCGGCGACGATCCGCACCGGCTGGGGGCCCCGTCATCTCGTGGCCAAGGTCGACGGCCGCGTCGCCGGCGTGGTGCCCTGCTATCTGAAATCGCACAGCCAGGGCGAATACGTCTTCGACCGCGGCTGGGCGGACGCCTATGAGCGCGCGGGCGGGCGCTACTATCCGAAGCTCCAGGTCTCGGTTCCCTTCACGCCGGCCACGGGGCCGCGGCTGCTGGTCCGCGACGGCGTCAACCACGAGCGCATCACCGAGGCGCTCGCAAGCGGGCTGGTGGCGCTGTGCGGCGTCAGCAAGGCCTCCTCGGTGCACGTCACCTTCGCGCGCGAGGCGGAGTGGAAGCTGCTTGCGGAACACGGCTTCCTCCAGCGCACCGACCAGCAGTTCCACTGGCACAATGAAGGCTTTGCGAGTTTCGACGATTTCCTGGCGACGCTGAATTCGCGCCACCGCAAATCGATCAAGCGCGAGCGGCGCGATGCGCTCGCGGCCGGCGTCACCATCCACTGGCTCACTGGCAAGGACATCACCGAGGACGCCTGGGACGCCTTCTTCGAATTCTACATGGAGACCGGCTCACGCAAATGGGGCCGCCCTTACCTCACGCGCGAGTTCTTCTCGCTGATCGGCGAGACCATGAGCGAAGACGTGCTGCTGGTGATGGCCCGCCGCAATGACCGCTGGATCGCGGGCGCGATCAACTTCATCGGCTCGGACACGCTGTTCGGCCGTAACTGGGGCGCGGTCGAACATCATCCCTTCCTGCATTTCGAGGTCTGCTACTATCAGGCGATCGACTTCGCGATCAAACGCGGCCTGCGGAATGTCGAGGCCGGCGCTCAAGGCGAGCACAAGATCGCGCGCGGCTACCTGCCGAAGACGACCCATTCCGCCCACTTCATCGCCGATCCCGGCCTGCGCCGCGCCGTCGACGATTATCTCAAGCGCGAGCGGGCCTATGTCGCCGAAGCCGGACGGGAGCTGGCCGAGCTCGGCCCGTTCCGGAAAGGTGCCGACGAGGCGCCTTGACGGTTCGCATTCGCTGGTGACAGTAAGCGGAAATTCTAAGCTCAAAATTCTTGGGAGCCGCCGCCATGACCGCCTACGACCCCAACAACATCTTCGCAAAGATCCTGCGCGGCGAGTTTCCCTGCCACAAGATCTATGAGGACGAGCACGTCTTCGCCTTCCTCGACATCATGCCTCGCGTGCCGGGCCATACGCTGGTGATCCCGAAGGCCCCTGCCCGCAACATCCTCGACATCGCGCCGGACGATTACGCCCATGTCGCCCGCGGCGCGCACAAGATCGCCGCCGCCGCGATGAAGGCCTTCAAGGCCGAAGGCATCACCGTGCAGCAGTTCAGCGAGCCCGCCGGCGGACAGGTGGTGTTTCACCTGCACATGCATGTGTTGCCGCGCCACGACGGCGTCGCCATGCTGCCGCCCGCCAGCCGCAAGGAAGATGTCAAAGTGCTGGAAGAGAACGCGACCAGGCTTATCGCGGCGCTGAAGGCGGGCTAGGTCTAGCCCCGTAGCCCGGATGGAGCGAAGCGCAATCCGGGACCTTCCCCGCATTCCGCTCCGCTCCATGCGGGCTACGAGACCTCACTCCGTCTGAAAATCCCCGGCCTGCGGCGCTGCCAGCGGCGTGAACTCGCAGCGGTCCGGCTTGATGTCGATCAGCGGCGTGTGGTCGATGCAGTCGAGGCCACGCACCAAAATCGCATTTCCCTCGATGCCGACCAGCTTGACGATGGAGGTGCCGATCGGGTTGGGCCGCACCGGCGAGCGCAGCGAGAACGTGCCGCGGGTCTTCTCGTTGTTCTTCGGGCTTTGCAGGATGATGTCGCGGCGCGACTTGTCGAGCCAGTAGAGCACTTCGAGATTGCTGTAGAAATCGACGCCCTTGATGGCCGGCACGAACGGCTCGAAGATCTCGAGCCGGCAGATCGGGCCGTCCTGACGCCCCTGCCGCGGCGTCTCCAGCCGCGAGGTCCAGGGCGTGCGGATGCGGCCGATGAAGACGAGGCCGGCATCCCCGGTGGACGGCAACTCGATGGCGACCTCGCCCTCGCGGAGCTCGTTTTCGCGAACCATAATTCCTGTTCCCAGCTGTTCGGACGCGGTTTTAGCCCAACCACCACTTGCCGGCCAGCATGAAGACTTCGCCCGCGACCACGCCCGCGAAGATCGAGCGGCGGGTCAGCAGGAAGACGACGAGGCCGGCGGCGACGGCTCCGTAGCGCAGGACGTCAGGCACGCTGGCGAGCGCTCCGGGCGGCTGGACCACGATCTGGGCGATGACGCCGGCGAGGATCGCGGTGGCAACCGCCCGGACCCAGACCAGCAGCTCGGAGCCCTCGTCGATGCCGCCGCCGAACCACAGGCCCAGCATGCGCCAGATCTGGTTGGGAACGACGCCGGCGACGAACAGCACCGCCAGCGCCTGCCAGTCGCCAATGAGTTGCGCGTAGCTCACGTGCGCACCTCCCGCCACCAATGCACGCCATAGGCGATCGAGCCGGCGACAAGGCCGCTGACGAGGATGTCGAGGCCGGAATTCATCTTCGCCGCGATGGGATAGAGCAGCACGCCGAGCGCCAGCGCGACGACGTCGGCGGCTTCGCGGCTGTTGCGCGCGGTCGAGAACAGGAACGACAGCGGCGTCAGCAGCAGGATCGCCGCCCCAAGCGTCTGCGTCAGATTGGCGGCGAGGAAATAGCCGATCGTGTTGGCGGTGAGGCACACCGAGACCAGACCGAAGCCAAGTCCGTTGACGAAGGCGATCCGCCGCTCGCGCGGCACCTGCGGCAGGAAGCGATGGCATTCGACCCACAGCGTCACCGCCGTGAGATGTGCCGCAAAGAACAACTCCCGGCGCCTGGTCGTCGGCGTGCGCATCAAAGGGAGCACGGAGACCACCATCGGGAACAGGCGGATGGCGCTGACGGTGACCGCGATCGCCGACTGGATGACGGTGGCGCCCGAGCCCAGCGTCGTGATCAGGATGATCTGCGCCGGACCCGCCCAGACGAACAGCGTCGAGCAAAGCGCCCAGAGCAGGCTGAAATGCGTGTCATGGGCGAGCGCGCCGATGCCGAGATAGGTCGCAAACAGGACGAGCGTGAGGATCGTCTGCGTGATCGAGCGCAGCCCCCACGCAAAGGCGCGCCAGGGACTTTGCCATTGAGGGGAATCGAGCGGAGGGAGCGCCACGGGAGTTTTGGTCGGGGTTGCGGAATCGTGCACGCATAACGGGCAATGCGGCGGCTGGCGTCAAGGAAGCGCGTGGCGGGGCTGGCATGCGCGGGTGGAGAGCCCCTACCCGCTCACACCCCGGTTCTTCAGCACGAAACAAGCGCCATGCGCCTTGCGTATGCGATTGCACAGATCATCCGCCTCACTGCGCGTATCCGCACCGATCCGCACCTGATAGAACGCGCGCGTGCCGCGGCTGCGCATCACCGAGCTGAGCAGGCTCGGGTCGCGGTCGCCGATCACAGCGCTGAGCCGCGTCACCGCACGCGAATACATCGCCAGCGCCCTGTTGCGATCGAAGCCGGCGGCGAGCTGCACGCCCCAGATCTTTGCGGCCGCGAGCTCGACATGCTGCTCCAGCTCTGCGACGAAGGCATTTGGCGCACGCTTCAACAGGGCCATCAGATCGCGGCAGCTGGTCGGCGGCGAACTCGGCGGCCCCTTGCCGGTCGCTCCCGCCTTCGCCCACGCATCGACGCTCGTGCCGGTGATGGCATAGACGTAGTTGCGGGTCTGCTCCGGCATCGGGCCGGTGCCGGTGAGCCATTCCTGCACCCGCCGCGGC
Organism: Bradyrhizobium sp. YR681; assembly: GCF_000282615.1. Taxonomy (GTDB): domain Bacteria; phylum Pseudomonadota; class Alphaproteobacteria; order Rhizobiales; family Xanthobacteraceae; genus Bradyrhizobium. The sequence goes on from NZ_AKIY01000015.1 coordinate 14,741, forward strand.
CCCGCATTGTAGGCGGCTGCAGCGAGGCCGAGATTGCCGAAATGGTTGCGCAGCTCGTTCAGGAATTCGGCCGACTTCGGCAGCGCCTGCACCGGATTGAAGGGATTGAGCAGCCCGCGCTCGCTCGCGGTGCCCGGCATGAACTGGGCGATCCCCTGCGCGTGCTCGCCGCTGCGCGTCATCGGCCCTACCGCGTCGGCCTGGAAGCGGCTTTCCTGCCAGATCACCCGGGCGAAGAATTCCAGCGGAAGATTGGCATCGCGCGCGGCTGCCTCCACGATCAGGCAGATCGATTCCCGCGTGTCGCTCTCGCGCGCATCCGGTTTCGCCGGCGGCACCGCGAGCTCTCCGACGCTCGGGACGGCGGCATCGGTCTCTGCAGGCGTGCTGTCCCCCGCGGCAACCCTCAACGTGGAGACGAGCAGCGCGGCAATGGCCAATGATGCAATTCGCGCCAATGCTGCCCAAGCATCGCCGTGGCGCGAGCCGTCGCGGCATGCGACAAGATGATCTGCCATGTTGTGGCATCGTGCCATGGTTCGACGAGTCGCCAATCTATGCTGCCTGACCTGCTTCTCCCAATGCGCATCCCCGCCAAACGGATCCGCGCGCTCCTTGCCCTCGCCGCCCTCCTGCTGTCCGCCGGGCCGGCCATGGCGCAGGTCAGCTGGCGGATGACCACGGAATATCCGCAAAACAACATTTCCGGGATCGGCCTCACCACTTTCGCCGATCGCGTCGCGGCGCGTACAAACGGTTTCGTGACCGTAGCTAACGCCTTCGACAACGAGCTCAAGATCAACTCGGGCGAAATGCCGCGCGCTGCGCTGGATGGCCGCATCGCCGGCGGCGATGCCTTTGCCGGCGCGCTGTCCGGCCTCGATCCGGTGCTCGGCCTCTCCACTCTGCCCTTCCTGGTGCAATCGGTCGACGTCGCCCGCGCCACCAATGCGCGGGCGCGCCCGCTCTATGAGAAAGCCTTTGCCGCACGAGGCTTGAAACTGCTTTATCTGACGATCTGGCCGGCGACCGGCCTCTGGTCGGATCACGCGCTGGCGGGCACCGACGATCTGCCGAAGCTGAACCTGCGGGCCTACGATGCCAATTCCAGCGCGGTGATGCGCGCGGCCGGCGCCAATGCGCAGTTCCTGCCGATGGACAAGGCGCTTGCCGGATTGAAGGAGCATCAGCTGAACGCGTTCCTCACCTCCGGCGACGGCGGCGCGGGACGAAAGCTCTGGGACTTCCTGCCGCATTTCACCGCGATCAATTACGCGATGCCGGTCTCGATCGCCTTCGTCCGCACCGAGGTGTTTGCCGCACTGTCCGAGCCGATGCAGCGCGAGGTGATGGCGGCCGCAGCCGAGACCGAGCAGAGCCAGTTCGCGCTGCTGGCCCATCGCACCGCAGAGAATTATGCGCGCATGCGCGACAACGGCGTCACCATCGTCGAACCCGCACCGCAATCCCTCGTCGCAGCATTGCGCAGCGCCGCAACAAGCACGATCACGGCCTGGGAGGCCCAGGCCGGCCCTGATGCCACGGCGATCGTCGATTGGGCCCGACAGCAATAGGCGGTCGCAGCCACCAGCGGCATACGACCGCTGCGCTGCCGCGGGACGCCCGCCGGTTTCGTCCTGCGCGGCTTCAGTTCGTGACGGGAACCAGGTTTTCGCCCCTGATGGCGCGGTCGAGGGCGTCGATCAGCGCCTGGATCTCCACGAACTTGTTGCGCGCCCGCTCCGCGGTGTCGCGCACGAAGGGAGCCGCCAGCACTTTTGCATGCGCGTCCCTGTCCTCGATCATACGATCGCGGGCCTTCTTCAGTGTCTCAAGTCTCTCGCTCATCCGGGCTCTCCTTCAGATATTGTCTCGATCGCGGCCCAAGGCGGCCGAGTTAGCCCAGGCCTCAGTCGAGGCCCGCCGGAAGCTCGCCCTTGCGGAAGAACACCGTAGGCTCATCGTCGTAATCGCCGGTTTCGGGATCGCCGCTCGACGAGAACGCAACGACTCCGAGCTTGCTCAAGGCCAGTCTCTCCGCGGTGCGCAGCGCGCCGCTTTCCGACTTGCAGACGATGGGAGCGTCCGGCTTGAGATGGCCTCCTTTGCCGGCATCGAAGGCCTGCACCACAAAGGTTGTTTCGCGGACCATGAGGGCTTCCTTTGGCCGGCCGTGACACGTGGCTGAACAGGCAGCCCTCAACAACCGCGGCAGATGTTCTTCAGCTTCGCCGCGGTTCTGGCCTCTTCGGCGATGAACGGGTCCTTATAGGCCGCGCGAGATGTGTCGTTCTGCACAGCCGCGGGCTTCTTTGCCTTCGGAGGAAATGCCGTGTCGTAGCAGGCCAGACGCTCGCTGGTGCTTTCGATCGCGCGGCAGTCGGCCTCCGCGCCGGCCGCGCCTCGTGCCAGTGCGCCGAGTGCCAATCCGACGACCACCAGCGGCACGGTCCAGACGGCGAGGCGATATCGAGGCATGCGCGCTCCTCCTCAGTCGGCGGGAGCGCGGGTGACCCTCAGTCACCGGTGGATGCCATAAAAATACGGTGATGGCCCGACTCTACGCCGACACCCCGCCAATAGCGAGCTTTAAAGCGGTCCGCACGCGTTGCCTTGGCGAGCCGTCTCGTCTAGGTCAGGCAGCAGCGATATCAACACGAGCGCGGCTGGCATGGCGACCATCTTTTTCGATCTCGACGGCACGCTGACCAACCCCAAGCCCGGGATCACGCGCTCGATCCAGTACGCGCTGGAGCGGCTGAGCCTTCCGGTCCCGAGCGAGGACGAACTGACCTGGTGCATCGGCCCGCCCCTGCATGCCAGCCTGAAGAAGCTCACCGGAAGCGACGCGCTGGCCGACCGGGCGCTGCTGCTCTATCGCGAGCGATTTGCCGATATCGGCCTGTTCGAGAACGAGGCCTATGCCGGCATCATCGACACGCTGACGACGATTGCCGCGACCAGCCAGCGCATGTTCGTCGCGACCAGCAAGCCCGCCGTCTACGCCACCCGTATCGTCGATCATTTCGGCCTGAAACCGTATTTCGAGCGCGTGTTCGGCTCCGAGCTCGACGGAACCCGCGTCGACAAGCGCGACCTGCTCCGCTACGCGCTCGACGAGGCCAGGATCGATGCGAGCACGGCCATCATGATCGGCGACCGCAGCCATGACGTGGTCGGCGCCCGCACCAACGGCATGATTGCGATCGGAGTGCTCTATGGCTATGGCAGCGAGGCCGAGCTGCGGGATGCCGGCGCGCATCACATCTGCGCCGCGCATCCCGAGCTGCTCGGCCATTGCAGAGCATGATCCGGAAAAGTGTGCAGCGGTTTTCCGACAAGATCATGCTCAAACAACAAGCCTAAGCGCTGACCTTTTCGACCGCCGCCAGCATGCCCGTTTTCGGGTGGCAGTTGAGGTATTCGAAAAACTGCTCGTCCGCGGCCGCCACCGTGACCTCGTGATAGAGCCGCAGTTTTGCCGACGGCCCGAGCGTCGAGAGATACTTCATCGCCGCGCCGAAAATCCTGACATGGGTGGGATGTGATTCCGCCCAGCGTTCCAGCGCCGCAAGGCTCTTCCACCAGCTCTGGCCGTAGGACTTTTCGCTGACGCCGCCGTCGGCCGCGAGCACCTGCATGTAGCGGTTGGCATAGCAGCCGATGGCACGACCGTCGTCGCGCAGGAAATCCATGCCCTCGCGCAGCACCGGCTCGACGTCGTCGAGATAGAGCTTTCGCTCGGAAGCCTCGGTGTCGCTCCAGTCCTGCCCGGAGCGGATCAGGCAGAGATTGTCATGCGCCTTGATGCGCAGGCGCGCGCCGTCGCGGATCAGCTCCGGTACGCCATCGGGCGCCATCGCGTCGGTCTGCGACAGCGGAATGCGGTCGCGCATGCCGCCCCAATAGGCGTGCTCCTGCACCTCGCCGCTCATGCCCTCCGCAATGACGGCAACCCCCTCGGGGCGGCCAAGCGATGAGAACAGCGTTTCATGCCGCGCGACAGCGGGACGCAGCACCTCGATGAAGGTGCCGATGCCGTCCCGCGACTTGCCGGTCCAGGCGTGGCGCGCTTCCGCAAACCAGCCATCAAAGCGTGCGATGTCGTCCCAATAGGCGACCGTGACGATGGTCTCGTAGCCGGCCTGATCAACATAGTGCGCGCGATCCCAATGCGACGGGCCGCCCTCCACAGCGAAGAGCCCTGCGATTTCCTTCAATGCGTCTGTCGCTGTCGATGGCGCCGCACCACGATACTGCACGCCAAAATAGGCCATCACGACGCGGCTCACCGCCGGCTTGTAGCGCGCCACGAAGGACGGATATGGCGGCTGGTAATCATCAGGCACGCGCTTGTGGCGCGTGCGCGCGGTTTCGAGATGAAGAGGAATTGCGGATTCCATGGCCACGCCCTCCCTTGATCCCGGCGCTCAGCTCGCAGCCGCGCCGATGTCCGCAGGCTCGATCGTGTCGACCGGCAGCGCGAACTGTTCGACCCGCTGGTATCGCTTCTTGTTGAGCAGCAACCGCGTCACGTCGGGCCGCGAATAGTGGCCGGCGGGATCGGCGGCGTTCTTGGCAACGCCGATGGCGCCGAGATCGATCTCGGCAATCAAGAGCCCCTCCTGGTCCGGCGCGAGCTTGTCGCCGATCTGGCTGCCGTCGGGGCCGTAGATCGCCGCAAAGCCGCCGCCGACATGCAGCAGCGCGTTCTTGTCCGGCCGGTCGCAGAGCTCGTCGATCATCGCTTGCGAGACCGTCGCGCACGGCGCGAGCACGAAGCACGAGCCTTCGACCGCATAGACGCGCGAGGCGGCATTGTTCACCTCGGCGCCGAGCGCCGGCGCGAAGGGATCGTAGAGCGAAAAGCTCGGCCAGGCCGCGACATGCACCTGCTCGTTCTGGGCGTACATCGCGTATTTCGACAGCGGCTGAAGATGCTCCCAGCAGCACAGCGCGCCGATGCGGCCGATGTCGGGTCGCGCATGCACGGCAAGATCGCTGCCGTCGCCCTCGCCGTAGACGGTGCGCTCGGCATGGGTCGGCCGCAGCTTGCGGCGTTTTGCGATGGTCTCCCCGTCGGGCCCGATCACCCATTGCGCGAGGTAAAGGCTGCCGCCGTCGCGCTCGGACAGGCCGATCACCGCCGTCAGCTTCGCCTTGCGCACGGCATCGCGCAAGCGCTCGGCCTGCGGGCTGTCATAGGCCAGCGAATTGTCGAAATAGCGCTGCACGAAGCCGCGGCCGATCGCCCAGGCCGGCGAGTCCATCCAGATGTGCCAGGGGTAGCCGGGGATGAAGGCCTCGGGAAACGCGATCAGCTTGGCGCCCTTCTCGGCGGCCTCCTTGATCAGCGCGACCGACTTGTCGATCGAGGCGTCGAGATCGAGCCAGGCCGGCGCTGCCTGCACCACCGCAACCTTGTATTTCGGATGTTCGATGCCCATTGCCGCCTCCATTGCCGGTTGATCGGAAGCCACGTCCGATGCAGTCTATTTGGCCAAGCAAGACGGCCGGGCGCTCGACCACGGCGGAACAAAAACTCGACCGGGCGGGCTCGCCGGCCCGGTATGGGATTTGCCTCCGGTCAGGGTGGATCTGCGCCAACATGCGGTTTTCGGGATGTGAAAGGGAGGCTGCCCCAATGCCAGTCCAGTTCACGACAGACGGCAGCCCGGGCTACCGGCGGCTCGCCCTCTGGCAGGATATCGTCTGCGACGTCTTCGTCGGGCTCGACTGCAAGTCCGACCTCGGCAGCGCCTTTCACGGCTCGGTCACGCAGGCCACGCTTGGCAAGGCGGTGTGCTCCGAGGTCTGCTCCGATCGTCAGCACGTGTTCCGCACGCCGTCGCGCATCGCGCGCTCGGACCAGGACTATGTTCTCATCGCACTCGGCAATCGCGGCGACGGCGGTGTGGTGCAGGACGGCCGCGAGACCGTGATCCATCCCGGCGAATTCGCGCTCTACGACACCACGCGTCCCTATGAGCTGAAATTCAACGACAGTTTTGCCCAGACCATCTTCAAGGTCCCCCGCGAGATGTTGCAGCGGCGGCTCGGCGGCACCGAGACGCTGACCGCGATCGCGTTCGGCACCGATGCGCCGCTCGAACGGCTCGCCTACGACTTCATCTTCCGGCTCTGTCAGAGCGCGGACCGGCTCGCACCCGGCAATGCCTCCGCCTTGTCGGAGCAGGCCATCGATCTGCTGGCGATGGCGCTGAGCGAACGGCTCGGCAAGACCTCGCTGCCGTCCTCAACCCACCGCTCCGCCCTGCTCTACCGGCTGAAGGCCCATATCCGCGCGCACCTCGCCGATCCCGATCTGTCGCTGGCGGAGACCGCCGCGGCGCTCGGCATCTCGCCGCGCTATGTCAACGATCTCCTTGCCGACGAGGATATTTCGTTCCAGCGCTACGTTCTCGCCGAGCGTCTCGCCCAGTGCCGGCGCGACCTTGCTTCGCCCGTGCTGGCGCACCGTCACATCAGCGAGATCGCGTTTGCGTGGGGCTTCAACGACCTCTCGCATTTCGGCCGTGTCTTCCGCGAGCATTTTGGCATGTCGCCGCGCGATTTCAGGCAGAGCCAGCTGCGGCACTGAGCAGCCATCTTCGCCAGCCTTCGTCTGCAACGAAGGCAAGGCTCGCCCATTCCAGATTGTCTTGTCACCTCGCGTGCCTCAGGTTAGCCCGCATGAGGACTCACGCGACGATAAGTGGATCAGAGCTGTTGCTGAGTATCATCGCGATCCGGCTCGCGGTGCTTGTGCTGGCGGGCTGGAGTCTGACGCTCCTGCCGCAGCAGGCGCGCAACACTGAGCTCGCCTGCACGCCCTCCTTCGCGAGGGAAGTGCAGCAGCAGCCAAAGACGGGCAGCAATCTGCATGTTGCTGATCCCGCCTTCGCCGACATGCTTCGCCACGATTAGGGCGTGAGGGCATCGCTGGGAGATGCGACGCGGGCCTTCATCGCCTCGCTCATGGGAAGCTGGAGGTTCTGCCCCTTGGGCGGAATCGGCGCCTCGAACCATTTGGCGTAGAGTTTGTCGAACGCACCTGAAACCATCTTCTCCTTGATCGCGGCATCGACCAAAGCCTTGAACTCGGGATCTTCCCTCCGGGTCATCAACCCATAGTAGGATGGCGCATAGGTCGCTGCCAGCATCCGAAAAGTGCTGGGATCGGACGCGTTTGCGACGAGCCCGGCGATCAGGATATCGTCCTCGAACCACGCCGTCGCGCGGCCTGTTCCAAGCATCAGGAGCGACTCGGCGTGGTCTTTCGCCTGCACGATCATTACATTCAGCTTCTGATCATCGACGATCTTCTTGGCGACCGCGAAATTCAGCGAGCCCTGCGTGATGACGACCGTCTGCCCGTCGAGACCTTTCGGCTCCGTTACCCCCGACGCGGCGGACACCAGCCAGCGCGGCGACGCCACATAGGTCGCGATGGAAAACGAGACCTGTCTCTGCCGCTCCGCGGTATTGGTCGTGCTGCCGCACTCGACGTCGATCGTGCCGTTCTGAAGCAGCGGAATGCGGTTGGACGCATTCACCGGGACGTATTCGATGCCCAGCTCCGGCCGCCGCAAGGCGGTCTTGATCTTGTCTGCCACCGCAGAACAGAGGTCGAGTGAGAGACCTGTCGGCTTCTGATCCGACCCAAGATAAGCGAACGGAATAGACGCTTCCCGGTAGCCGAAGGTGATCTTGCCGATCTCCTTGATCTTGTCGAGGGTCGGACTGGCGGCCTGCGCTGCCGGCAGCTGGAACAGCGCGAGCGACGCGGCGGCAACAACGAGCGGGGACGAACGTCTGCGGATCATGTCAGCCTCCGGACTGTGCTTAAGCAGCGGGATTTCGCGACAACTCGTCGAGGCTTTCCCGCAAAGCGCGATCGAGTATCTCGACCGCGCGATCGATCTCCTCGGTCGAGACCGTGAGCGGCGGCGCGATACGCCAAACCGATCCGCGCTCGGGGCGGCGGCGGATGTTCATGCTCAGCCCGTGCTCGAAGCACTTTTTCGTGGTCAGTCCGCCGAGCTGATGAGCCGCCCGCCGGCTGTTGCGGTCGGTGACGAGCTCGACACCGAGCAGAAGACCCATGCCCCTGATGTCGCCAATCTGCTCGTATTTCTGCTGAAGTCCCTCGAACCGGCCGCGCAGATAGGCGCCCATGACATTGGCGCGTTCGACGAGCTTCTCTTCGGTAATCACACGCAGCACCGCGAGCCCGACCTCCGCAAGCAGGGGATCGGAGACGTGGCTGGTATAATAGGTGAAGTGATCGTCGTGCAGCTTGCTCTCGATCGCCTCCGTGGTCGACACCGCCGCAAGCGGAAGCCCACCGCCGAGCGTCTTGGACATGGTCATGATGTCAGGGACAACGCCGAAATACTCGGATCCCGTCTTCTTGCCGATGCGCCCGAACGCGGTCTGGGCCTCGTCGAAGATCAGCAACATGCCACGCTCGTCGGCGGCCTTGCGCAGCGCTTCCATGAACGCCTTCGGCGGCACCAACACGCCGCCGGCGCTGATCACGGGCTCAGCAATGATCGCCGCGCCGTGGCCGCTCGACTGCATGTCGAACATCTTCAGGGCAAGCTCGAGATTGGCGAGCGCGGATTCCTCGTCGCTGCCCTTCGCGATATAGGGACGATAGGCGTTCGGCTCGGGGATCACGAACACGCCGGGCGGCGGCACGCCATAGCCCTTGCGGTCGCTCGCCATGGAGACCGAGGCGGCGCCGCCAGTGATGCCGTGCCAGGAACCGCCGAGGACGAGCACCTCATAGCCGCCGGTGTACATCTTGGCCATCCGGAGCGCGACTTCGGTCGCTTCCGAACCGGTGTTGATGAAGATCGATCGCTTGAGATCGCCCGGCAGCCAATCCTTCGCCAGCACCTGGGCGAGCTCAGCCACCACTTCGGGGATCATCCCACTGAAGAGATGGAACGCTTTCTTCCCTGCCCTCTCCACCGCCGCGACGATGGCCGGGTGGTTGTGGCCGATCGTTGCGCACATCTGGCCCGAGGTGAAATCGAGGTAGTCGCGCCCGTCGCTATCGGTGACGATCGTCCCCTTCGCCGAGGTGAAGAGGTTCGGGAACACGTCTCCGCCATACCGGACCAGGAATTCGTCGGCGGCCTGTTTTAGTGCTGAAGTCATGTGGTCTCCTCAGGCAAGCGACATCCGCCGCACGGCTATGCGGCGCAGCGATGCGGAGTCCGCTCACCGGTCTCGGATCGGGTTTGGGGCACGAAGCTGTTGCGTCGGGGCGTTCGCGGTACGAAACTTGCCCGTGCAACAGGGAAATTCTTACCGGGCAGGCATGATGGGCGCCAGTTCAAAAAACTCAGCAGCCGATGAGCTGGAGTCAACGGAGCGGCCGCGCATGCCGCCGCTCAAGGCGCTGTCAGCGTTCGAGGCCGCCTCGCGTCACGGCAGCTTCAGCCGCGCTGCCGAGGAGCTCGGGGTCACGCCTTCGGCAATCAGCCATCACATCCAGAAGCTCGAGGATTTCCTCGGCTTGCGCGTCTTCTCCCGGCATGCCGGCCGCGCCGTGCTCACCAATGCCGGCCGCCTCTATGCCGGCGAGATCGAGCGCGCGTTCGGAACGATCATGGGCGCGACGCGGCTAGTGGCGCCGCAATCGCAGCGCGATCATCTGTTCATCGCCAGCGGTCCGAGCTTTGCCGCCAAATGGCTTCAGCCGCGGATCGGCCATTTCATCGGCCAGCATCCGGAGATCGGGATCAGGCTGTCGACCATCGCCGATCTGCGTGATCTCGAGACCATTCGCTTTGATCTCGCCATTGCCTATGGGCGCCCGCCCGTCCTGAACGGACGGCAGATCGAGCCGCTGCTGGCCGAGCGGCTGCGTCCGCTCTGCAGCCCGCGCCTGATCGAGCAGCTCGAGCTGCGCGATCCCGCCGATCTCGCCCGCGCCACGCTGATCCATTCCTCGAATGCGCTGACCTGGACCGACTATCTACGCAAGGTCACCGGAGCGAGCATCAAGGCTCGCCACGAATTGTGGTTCGACCGCTCCACCATGGCGATCGACGCGGCCGTCGAGGGGCTCGGCGTCGTTCTGGAAAGCGAGATCCTCGCTGCCGAGGAGCTGGACAAGGGCACGCTGGTCGCGCCGTTCCGCCAGCCTGAATTCGAGGTGGAGACGGTCTCCTACTATCTCGTGCGATCTGCCGAGGCGAAAGGGCGCAGCCATGTCAGCGCGTTCGAGGCCTGGCTGCGCGCGAAGATATCGGCGGCGAACTTGCAAACGACAAGCGTGATCTAGCAAATACGAACCGCGCAAAGCAGAGCCGCCATGTGCGCGCGCAATGGTGTGAGGCGCCTGCTTGCGCTAATTTCGGCTCAAAGGCCGCACCGATCAAACCAGCGGCCAGCCGAGGAGCATACCGATGGAATACCGACGCTTGGGCCGGTCCGGCCTGATGGTGCCTGCTTTAAGCCTGGGAACGGGTACGTTCGGCGGCGTCGGCCGCCTGGCTGCGTGGGGCACGACGGACGCGACCGAAGCGCGGCGGCTTCTCGACATCTGCCTCGAGGCCGGCGTGTCGATGTTCGACACCGCCGACGTCTATTCGCTCGGCGAGTCCGAGCGCGTGCTCGGCGAGGCCATCAAGGGCCGCCGCGACAAGGTGCTGGTCTCGACCAAGGCGACGTTCCGCTTCGGCGACGGCCCGAACGACATCGGCTCGTCGCGGCAGCATCTGCTCGCGGCGATCGATGGCTCGCTGAGCCGGCTGGGCACCGACTACATCGACCTGTTCCAGCTCCATGGTTTTGACGCCTTCACGCCGCCCGAAGAGGTGCTGTCCACCCTCGACATGCTCGTGCGCGCCGGCAAGATCCGCTATGTCGGCGTGTCGAATTTTTCGGGCTGGCACCTGATGAAGTCGCTCTTGGTTGCCGACAAGCACGGCTTTCCGCGCTACGTCGCCAACCAGACCTATTATTCGCTTGTAGGGCGCGACTACGAATGGGAGCTGATGCCGCTCGGCCTCGACCAGGGCCTCGGCGCGGTGGTCTGGTCGCCGCTCGGATGGGGGCGCCTCACTGGCAAGATCCGCCGCGGCCAGCCCAAGCCCGAAGTCAGCCGCCTGCCCAAGACCGCTGATTTCGGCCCGCCGGTGCCGGACGAGCACGTCTATCGTGTGGTCGACGCGATCGACGAGGTCGCCAAGGAGACAGGCAAGAGCGTGTCGCAGATCGCGCTGAACTGGTTGCTGCAACGCCCGACGGTCTCGACACTGATCATCGGCGCGCGCAACGAGGCCCAGCTGCGCGAAAATCTCGGCGCGGTCGGCTGGTCATTGACCAAGGACCAGGTCTCCAGGCTCGACGCCGCCAGCAAGGTGACGCTGCCCTATCCCTATTGGCACCAGCGCACGACCTTCACCGACCGCAACCCGCCCGCGGTGTAGGGCGCGCTCCTATCGCAGGTTGGCGCGAAGCTCGCGCACGCCCCGCCCCAGCCGCTCGCGCAGCAGCGTGCGTAATGTCGCTCCGTCGACATAGCCGACCTCGGCGGCGATGGCATCGAGGTCGAGGCCGCTGCCGTGAAGCAGCGATTGGGCCCGCTCGACGCGCAAATCCTGGAAATAGGAAAGCGGCGATTTACCAAGCACCGCCTCGCAGCGGCGCTGCAGGGTGCGTGCACTCGTCGCCAGTGCGCCCGCGGCCTTCTGCAGCGAAAACCCTTCCCTGAGGTGGTCGCGCGCCCACCGCTCGAAACGGAGGATCAGCGGATCAGCCTGCGCCAGATGATTGGGAATGATGTAGGGCGCCTGCGAGGAGCGGATGTCGGCAAGCAGATAACGCGAAACCAGCGCCGCCAATTCCGGACTGGTCTTGCGGATCAGCCAAAGCGCGAGATCGAGATGCCCGAGCGCCGCGCCTGCCGTAACACCCACGTCCGTGGGCACGAGCATCCGGGATTCATCGAGCCTGACGTTCGGGTAGCGCTGCCGAAACAGCGGCGCGAGCCACCATGTTGTCGTCGCCTCGCGATGATCGAGCAAACCCGCCTCCGCGAGTAGGAACGTGCCAATGCAGGATGCCGCGATCTGGGCGCCTCCGCCACGCCACTTCCGGAGCTGGGCCTGGGCCTGAATGACATCCCGGCGCTGGAGCGCGGCGATCAGCGGCTCCGGCCGTCCCGTATTCAACGCGGGCACGATAACCCATTCGGGCTTCAAATCCGGCGATACGGGTTGGGTGGGTATCAGCAGGCCCTGCCCGGTTCGTACCCGCCGCCGCAGGCCCACGATCGAGAGATCGAAACGGATCGACCCGGATGAGAATTTATTCGCGAGCGTGAATGCATCGAGCATCGCGGTGAGCCCGGTGTCGAACAAGCCGTCGAGGGCGAGGATCGTGATCCGCATGGCGTAAATGACCTCAAAGTTGGCAATTACGACAATACCAGGATCTTTGTCCGCGGGCTACAAGCTCTGCACGGAAGATCGCAACGGAGCGAATTGGCAAAGCGCGAAAATCAAGCTGTTTCGAGCAGATTCAGTGCCGCTTTCCGGGTATTTAGCCGCCAGGTCGACCGTGACGCCAATGACACCAAAATTGTCATTTGCGCCTCTGCAGCCCCTCTTATGGATCGGACTGGTCTGATCCTCGCCGCGTGTCCCGACGCAGAAGGAGATTACTCATGAAAGTCATGGCCGTCGCATCGATCACCAAGCCGCTCTCGCCGGAGCAGCGCCAGCAGATCATGCCGAACGAGGTGCCCGCCACCCTCAAGCTCTATCTCGACGGCAAGATCGAGCAGTTCTGGTACCGCCAGGACGCACCGGGGGTGATCTTCCTGATGAACGTGGAGTCCGTCGAACAAGCCAGGACGGCGGTCGAAGCGCTGCCGCTCGTGACCGGCGGCTTTGCCAAATACGACTTCATGCAGGTCGGCCCCCTCGCCCCGCTCGGTCTACTCATCCAGGGCAAGTGACCAGCTGGCTTTACAAATCTCAAACACAGCCTGCGTCGCCGCCTTCATTCGGCGGCGACGCGGTGACACCTCCAGAGGACGGCACGCACATGCACGACGTGATCAAACAGTCCATCGACGCGCATGGTGGACTCGAACGATGGGGCGAACTGCGGCAGATCTCCGCGACGTTCACAGCCGGCGGACCGGCATTCGAACAGAGGGGTCAAGAAGCCTTCACAAGGATGCCGACGCGCGTCACGATCGACACGCGCACGCAGAGAACGGTCTTCGAGCCGTTCCTCATGGCGGGACGCCGTGGCATTTTTGAACCCCATCGCACCGCCGTTGAATCCAGCGACGGCGCGCCGCTGGAAGAGCTGAACGATCCTCGGAACTCGTTCGAGGGCCGGCCCTGGAGCGCGACTCAGCTCGCCTATTTCGCTGGTTACGCAATCTGGATGTACCTGACCGTGCCCTTCTCTCTTTTGAGACACGGCATCAGGTGCGAGGAGGTTCGTCCGTGGCTAGAAGACGGCGAAACCTGGCGCTCGCTCAAGGTGAGCTTTCCAAAATCCTACGTCACACACTCCACGGAGCAGACGCTCTATTTCGACGCCGCAGGGATGATCCGGAGACAGGATTACTCCGTCGAAGTCTCCGGCGGTGCAAAGGTCGCTCACTATCTCTACGACCATCGCGAATTCGATGGCATCGTCTTTCCGACGCGCCGCCGTGTCTTTCTGCGCGCGCCCGACCTGACGCCGCAGAAGGACCTCGCGGTTATCACAGCCGATTTCCGCGACATCAATCTCATCTCTGCTTGACCGTACCGCGCACCTGAACAGGAGCTTGAGAACACATCATGCAGTTCGATTTCGACAGCCTCGGTGAGGACATGAGGTACAAGCTGATGCTGGCCACGGTACTGCCGCGTCCCATCGCGTGGGTTACGACGCAGGATCGCAATGGCCTGGTGAATGCCGCACCCTTTTCCTTCTTCAACGTGTTCGGAACCGAACCGCCGACGGTCGGCATTGGCGTCGGCCGCAATTCGCCGACGCAACCCAAGGACACCGGCCTGAATATCCGCGCGACGGAGGAGTTTGTCGTCAACCTCGTGCCGTTCGCCGTGGCAGAAGAGATGCGTGCCAGCTCGATGCCATTTCCGCCTGACGTCAGAGAGATCGACGCAGTCGGCCTGCCAAGCGTCCGCGTTACGCCGCCGCGGATCGATGACAGCCCCGTCGCCTTCGAGTGCAAGTTCATGCAGGAGATCCGCCTCGGCAATTTCAGCCTGATCCTCGGCCGCATCGTCATGCTGCACGTACGGGACGAAGCGGTGCTGGATGCCGATCGCCTCTACATCGACGCAGCGAAGCTGGATCTGATCGGCCGCATGGAAGGCGCCCTTTACACACGCACACGCGACAAGTTCGAGCCGAGCGCCGCACTCGGCCAGACGCTTCTCGCCAAACAAAAGGTCTGAATGGGAGGACTTCTCATGAAGAAAGCTCTCGCTGCCATCTCGCTGATCCCGTGCCTGATGAGTTCGGAAACCGGCCATGCGCAATCCACAACTTCGCCGACGCCCACCACGCGGATCCTAGCAATCGGCACGTTGAATCCCGGCGTCGATCTTCCCGCGGCCCGCGCGATCCTGCCTACGGAAGTCCGGGAGACGGTGAACCTCTACCTGGATGGCAAGATCGACCAATGGTACTCCCTCCAGGGACGCCCGGGTGTGGCATTCATCCTGAACGTCACGGACCCGGCAACGGCGCACGAGATGCTTGAGAAGCTGCCGTTGGGGCAAGCCCATCTCATGAGCTTCGAGCTGATTCCGCTGGCCCCGCTCAATCCACTTCGGCAATTGCAGGGCATGGCACCGGGCTCGCCCTGAACGGCTTGAGCTGCATCAAGCCCGCTTGCGTCGGCCGTGGCATCCTGCGGCCCTCGCGAGGCCGCCGATGCGACGATTTGCCATGAAGGCCCTGCTCACGGCCCTCAACCTGAACCGCGCCGAGCGGACCCGGATCGACCGGGATCGCACCGTCCTGATCGTGTCGACGGCGGTGACGCTCGGGCTCATTGCGCTCTACGTCTTCGGAAAGTCGACAGCGCGCTGGTAAGACGACGGCGGTTCTGCGGCGCGGGAACACTCCGTGTCCTGCCGGGTTGCGATCCATCCTCCAATTTCCTAATCCGGGGATGAAAACGGCTCGAATCAAGCGCGCCTCCACCATGTCGTCCGCTCCAACAGTGCATGCCGACGGCCTGCCGCAGCCGCAGCGCAACCAGGCTGTGCTGACCATTGCGCTCGGCATCATCATGGCGGTGGTCGACAGCGCCATCGCCAATGTGGCGCTGCCGACGATCGCGGCCGACCTCGACGCCAGCCCCGCCTTCTCGATCTGGATCGTCAACGGCTACCAGCTCGCGATCACGATCTCGCTGCTGCCGCTGGCCTCGCTCGGCGAGATCGTCGGCTATCGCCGCGTCTATCTGGTCGGCCTCGTGCTGTTCACGCTCGCATCGGCCTTCTGCGCGCTGGCCGATACGCTGCCGCTGCTGACGGTCGCACGCATCGTCCAGGGCTTTGGCGCCGCCGGCATCATGAGCGTCAACTCGGCGCTGGTGCGCTTCACCTATCCGCGCAGCCGGCTCGGCCGCGGCATCGGACTCAACGCGCTGGTCGTCGCCTTCTCCGCCGCGGTCGGCCCGACACTCGCGGCCGGGATCCTCGCGGTCGGAAGCTGGCCCTGGCTGTTCGCCATCAACGTGCCGCTTGGCGTGGTGACGCTGCTGCTCGGCCTGCGCAGCCTGCCGCACACCAAGCCTGCGAGCCATTCGTTCGACTGGCAGAGCGCAGGACTCTCCGCGATTACCTTCGGCGTCGGCATCGCGGCGATCGACAGCGTCGGCCACGGCGAGGCCGCGCTCACGTGTCTCGTCCAGTTCGCCGTCGCCATCGTCGCGGGCGCGCTGCTGATCTACCGCGAAACCCACATGACCTCGCCGCTGCTGCCGGTCGACCTGCTGCGCATCCCGGTGTTCGCATTGTCGATCGCAACCTCGATCGCCTCGTTCTGCGCGCAGATGCTGGCCTTCGTCGCGATCCCGTTCTACCTCCAGAGCCGGTTCGGCTATTCGGCCGTGCATATGGGCCTGTTGATCACACCGTGGCCGATCGCGGTCGCCTTCGCAGCTCCCCTTGCCGGCCGGCTGGTCGAGCATTATCCGGCCGGCCTGCTCGGCGGCATCGGGCTCACGCTGTTCGCCTGCGGCCTCGGCGCACTCGCCCTCCTGCCTGCCGCGCCCACGTCGCTCGACGTGATCTGGCGGATGGCGCTCGCCGGCGCCGGCTTCGGCCTGTTCCAGACCCCCAACAACCGCACCATGATCGCAGCCGCCCCGCGCGAGCGCGCCGGCGGTGCCAGCGGTATGCTGGGCACGGCGCGGCTGCTCGGCCAGACCACGGGTGCGGCGCTGGTGGCGCTGTTCCTCGGCCGCTATCCGATCGAAGGAACCAGGATCGCGCTGCTCACCGGCGTCGGGTTCGCGCTCTGCGGCGCGGTGCTGAGCATGCTGCGGCTGTCACCGGCGGGCGCACGCGGCGCCGAGCATGTCCGGGTCCAGGACGATCAGCGTCTGCGCGGCGATTGAGCGGGAGATACTGTCCGGGTTGATACAATCCGTAGTTTTACCCTCCCACCCCAAGACGTATTGCGCTCGCGCTTTGGTTGCGGTTCATTGCAACCAAGGCTGGGGGATATTTTATGAGCTATTTTAAGGTTGTGGCGCTTTGCGCCGTGGCTGCGGTCGCGAGTGGATGTGCGGGCCGCGCGCCGGCTCCTGTTTCCGTGGTGCAGCCTCAGGACCGTTATATGGACTGCGCAGCGATCACCAGCGAAGTCCAAACCAACAACGCCAAGGTCCAACAGCTCGCTTCCGACAAGGGCCTGAAGGTGGCTCAGAATGTCGCCGCGGGAGTTGCCGGTTTGGTCGTGCCGGTTCTTTGGTTCGGCATGGACTTTCAGGGAACGGCAGACACCGAAATACAAGCGCTTCAGGCGCGTCAGCAATACTTGGGCGCGCTCGCGGAGCAGCGCCGTTGTGGGGACAACAATGGAGAGCCGGACAAGGTGCTTGCGGAGAGCCCGAAGAGACCAAAGGCAAAGCCAAAGGCCGCGCCGCCTGCTCCAACGGCTGCGGCCGCACCGTCACCTACGGAAGAGAAGTAAGAGCGATTGCAGGACGGCCTCGCTAACGCGCCTCCTGAAGTCACTGCTCTAGGCAAACAAAAAGGCCGGCTCTTCAGCCGGCCTTTTCAATTCATCACTCGTCGATCAAGCCTTGACCAGCGGGCCCTTCGAGGTCGGCCCCTTGGAGCCGCCGGGGCCGCCCGGCTTGGGCTTGCCCGGCGGACGCTTGCGGGCAGGCAGCTTTTCCTGCTTCGGCGTGACCGGGCCCTCGACGAACTCGAAGCCGATCTTCTCCTTGGTCTCGTCAGCCTCGTCCTTGACCAGGACGACGCGGACGTGACCGCCGCTCTTCAGCTTGCCGAACAGCACCTCGTCAGCCAGCGGCTTCTTGATGTGCTCCTGGATCACGCGAGCCATGGGACGTGCGCCCATCTGCTCGTCGTAACCATGCTGGACCAGCCAGGTCTTGGCGGGCTCGGACAGCTCGATGGTGACGTCGCGGTCGCCGAGCTGCGCCTCGAGCTGAAGCACGAACTTCTCGACCACGGTGCCGATCACCTCGACGCTGAGATGACCGAACGAGACGATGGCATCGAGGCGGTTGCGGAACTCCGGCGCGAACTGCCGGTTGATCGCCTCGTGGTCGTCGCCTTCCCGCTTCGAGCGCGTGAAGCCGAACGCCTGCTTGGCGAGATCCGAAGCACCCGCATTCGTGGTCATGATCAGGATCACGTTGCGGAAATTGACCTGCTTGCCGTTGTGGTCGGTGAGCCGGCCGTGATCCATGATCTGGAGCAGCACGTTGTAGAGATCGGGATGCGCCTTCTCGATTTCGTCGAGCAGCACCACGCAATGCGGATGCTGGTCGACGCCGTCGGTGAGCAGGCCGCCCTGGTCGAAGCCGACATAGCCGGGAGGCGCGCCGATCAGGCGCGACACGGTGTGCCGCTCCATGTATTCGGACATGTCGAAGCGCAGCAACTCGACGCCGAGCGAGGCCGCGAGCTGCTTTGCAACTTCGGTCTTGCCGACGCCGGTGGGACCCGAGAACAAATAGCAGCCGATCGGCTTTTCC
>NZ_AKIY01000016.1 GCF_000282615.1 Bradyrhizobium sp. YR681
CCGGCAGCCGCCGATGGTCGTGGTGCTGCCGGATACGACCGAGCAGGTCTCGCTTGTCCTGAAATATTGTGCCGCCCACGGCATCAAGGTGGTGCCCCGCGGCTCCGGCACATCGCTATCCGGCGGCGCGCTGCCGCTGGAGGACGGCGTGCTGCTGGGCCTCGGCAAGTTCAAGCGCATCCGCGAGATCGATTTCGACAACCGCGTCGTCGTCACCGAGCCCGGGGTGACCAACCTCGCCATCAGCCAGGCGGTCGCGCATGCCGGCTTCTACTACGCGCCCGATCCGTCCTCGCAGATTGCCTGCTCGATCGGCGGCAATGTCGCGGAGAATTCCGGCGGCGTGCACTGTCTGAAATACGGCATGACCACCAACAACGTGCTGGGTTGCGAGATCGTCCTGATGAGCGGCGAGATCCTGCGCATCGGCGGCAAGTCCGCCGAGAACGCCGGCTACGATCTGATGGGCGTCATCACCGGCTCGGAAGGGCTGCTCGGCGTCATCACCGAGATCACGGTGCGCATCCTGCAGAAGCCGGAGACGGCGCGCGCGCTGATGGTCGGTTTCGCAGAGGTCGAGGCCGCCGGCGAATGCGTGGCCCGCATCATCGGCGCCGGCATCATTCCCGGCGGCATGGAGATGATGGACAAGCCCGCAATCCACGCCGCGGAAGCCTTCGTCCATGCCGGCTATCCGCTCGACGTCGAGGCGCTGCTGATCATCGAGCTTGACGGTCCCAAGATCGAAGTCGACGAGTTGATCATTCGCGTCGAGACCATTGCGAATGCCTGCGGCTCG
Organism: Bradyrhizobium sp. YR681; assembly: GCF_000282615.1. GTDB lineage: Bacteria > Pseudomonadota > Alphaproteobacteria > Rhizobiales > Xanthobacteraceae > Bradyrhizobium. Next base: position 800 of record NZ_AKIY01000016.1, read on the forward strand.
ACCACCTGCCAGATCTCGACCTCGGAGGCCGAGCGCAATCTGTTCTGGGCCGGGCGCAAGGCCGCATTCCCCGCCGTGGGCCGCATCTCGCCCGACTATCTCTGCATGGACGGAACGATTCCCCGTGGCGCGCTGCCGAAGGCGCTGGCGCGCATCCGCGAGCTCGGTGAAAAATACCAGCTTGGCTGCGCCAACGTGTTCCATGCCGGCGACGGCAATCTGCATCCGCTGATCCTCTACGATGCCAACAAGCCCGGCGAGATCGAGCGCGCCGAAGCCTTCGGCGCCGACATCCTGCGCGCCTGCGTCGAGTTCGGCGGCGTGCTCACCGGCGAGCACGGCGTCGGAATCGAGAAGCGCGACCTGATGCCGGAGATGTTCACCGAGATCGACCTCAACCAGCAGCAGCGGCTGAAATGCGCCTTCGACGCGCAAGGACTGCTCAATCCCGGAAAAGTGTTTCCGACCCTGCACCGCTGCGCCGAGCTTGGCCGCATGCATGTGCACGCGGGCAAGCTGGCGTTTCCGGACATCCCGCGGTTCTAGCCGATTGTGCAGAAGGAAGGCGCCTGCGATGCAAGCGCCTTCCTTCGCAACTCACAGCAGCGCGTATTGCGCCCGCTCGCGCTTCGCCAGCAGCGGCAGGGCTTCGCCGGCGATGCAGGTCTTGAAATGCGCGCTCTCCTGGTGCGCCTTGAATGCGGCCTCGTCGCGGAACAGCTCGTAGAACAGGAACTGGGCCGGATTGTCCCTGGCGCGCGAGATCAGGAACAGCTTGACGCCGTCCTCGCGCTGCGCCTCCGGCAGGAAGCGATCGAGGATCGCGGCGACCTTGTCGGCCTCGCCGGGCTTGGCCTCCCATTGCGCGACGACGAGCAGGCCGCCGCCATCGACGGCGTCGCTGAGCGATTTCTGCGTGGCATAGTGGTTCATGATGTCTGTCTCCATCGATTGGTCTCGATCGCGATCGGTGCAGAACTTGTAGTGACGGCCTGGCTGCTTTGGTTCGCCGGCGATCGAAGTGTCGATGTCGTGAACGCTTCGATCTTGATCGAAGCGTCGTGGTGGCCCGTGGCGGATCCCGATCGCGCCGGCAATGGTCGACGGCGTCACGCCGCATTTGATTTTGGCGTCGAATTTCGCTACCGCCTTTTCCCGTGGATACGCTCAAGGTCAGAGACGCCAAAGACGTCGAAGAGGTGGTGCGCGCGGCGATTGCCAATGAGCAGCCGCTCGAGATCATCGGTCATGGCAGCAAGCGCAGCATCGGTCATGCGATGGCGACCAACGCGGTGCTCGACCTCTCCGCGCTGAACGCGGTCACCTCCTACGAGCCCAACGAGCTGATCATCACGCTCCAGGCCGGCGCGCCGCTGGCCGACGTGCTGTCGCTGATCGATGCCAAGAACCAGCAATTCGCCTTTGAGCCGATGAATACCGCGCCGCTGCTCGGCACGCCGGTATCGGGGACCATCGGCGGCATGATTGCGGCCGGGCTTGCCGGCCCGCGACGGATCAAGGCGGGCGGGGCGCGCGACCATCTGCTCGGGGCGCATGCCGTCTCGGGCTTCGGCGACAGCTTCAAGACCGGCGGCAAGGTGGTGAAGAACGTCACCGGCTACGACCTCTGCAAGCTGCTGGCGGGGTCCTGGGGCACGCTGTCGGTCATGACCGAGGTCACGCTGAAGGTGATGCCCAAGCCCGAGGCCGAGCGGACGCTGCTGCTGCGCGGGCTCGACGATGCCGCCGCCAACAAGGCGATGACCGCGGCGCTCGGCTCGCCCTTCGATGTCTCCGCCGCCGCGCACCTGCCGCACCAGGCGTTCCGCGCCAAGACGGAAGGGCTTGGCGATATCGCGAAGCAGGGCGAGGCGATGACCGTGCTGCGGCTCGAGGGCATCACGGCGTCGGCCGCGCATCGGGCCGGCTCGCTGCGGGAATTGCTGGCGCCGTTCGGAACCGCAACGCTGATCGAGGACGCCGCGTCCGCGGCGCTTTGGACCACGATCCGCGACGTGCTGCCGTTCGCGGCCGGCGATGCACTCGGCGCCTGGCCGGTGTGGCGCATCGTCTGCCCGCCGGCATCGGGCGCGGCGCTCGGCACCCGGCTGGCGCGCGAGACCGGCGGCGAGGTGATCTACGATTGGGGCGGTGGACTGATCTGGGCCGCGCTGCCGCCGAAGGCCGATGCGCATGCCCCAGGCGTGCGCCAGCATGCCGACGCTTTCGGCGGGCACGCCACGCTGATCCGTGCGGCCGAGGATGTCAGGCGCATTGTCGACGTGTTCCACCCGCAGGCATCGGGCATCGCCGCGCTGAGCGAGCGGGTCCGTGCCGGTTTCGATCCAAAGAGCATTCTCAACCGGGGACGCTTGAGCCGGGGCACTGCGGCATGAAGACCGAATTCTCACTGGCGCAGCTCGCCGACCCCGATATCGCGGAAGCCGACAAAATCCTGCGCGCCTGCGTTCATTGCGGCTTCTGCACCGCAACCTGTCCGACCTATGTGCTGCTCGGCGACGAGCTCGATAGCCCGCGCGGCCGCATCTATTTGATCAAGGAGATGCTCGAGAAGGACCAGACCCCGACGGCGGAGGTGGTCAAGCATGTCGACCGCTGCCTGTCGTGCCTGTCCTGCATGACGACCTGCCCCTCCGGGGTGAACTACATGCACCTCGTCGACCAGGCCAGGGTCAGGATCGAGCAGCGCTATCAGCGGCCGCTGACCGAGCGGCTGCTGCGCCAGGTGCTCGCCTTCGTGCTGCCGGACCCGCAGCGTTTCCGCATCAGCATGCGGCTGGCGCGGCTTGTCCGTCCGCTCGCGGTGTTGCTGCCGACGCCGCGGCCCTCGGCCACGCCCGGCCTGATCCAGCGCCTCAAGGCGATGCTGGCGCTGGCCCCGAACCGGCTGCCGCCGCCCGGCGCTCTCCCGGGCAGCGTGTTCGCGGCGCTTGGCAAGAAGCGCGGCCGGGTCGCGCTGCTCCAGGGCTGTGCCCAGCAGGTGCTGGCGCCGCGCATCAACCAGGCCGCCATCAGTCTCCTCACCCGCCACGGCATCGAGGTCGTCCTGGTCCGGGACGAGCAGTGCTGTGGCGCGCTCACCCATCACCTCGGCAACGACCAGGATGCACTGCAACGGGCCCGCGCCAACGTCGCGGCATGGCGTGCGGAAGCGGCCGGCGAGGGGCTCGACGCCATCCTGGTGACGGCGTCCGGCTGCGGCACCGTGATCAAGGACTACGGTTATCTGCTGCGCGAGGACACGGCGTTCGCGCCCGATGCGGCGAAGGTGTCGGCGCTTGCCAAGGACATCACCGAATACGTCGCCGGCCTCGAACTCGAACCGACCGCGCGGCAAGACAACATCGTCGTCGCCTATCACTCCGCGTGTTCGTTGCAGCACGGTCAGAAAATCACGGGCCTTCCGAAAGAATTGCTTTCCAAGAATGGATTCGTGGTGAAAGATGTGCCCGAGAGCCATTTGTGTTGCGGTTCGGCGGGGACCTACAACATTCTCCAGCCCGAGCTTGCGGGCAGGTTGCGTGATCGCAAGGTCGCCAACATCGCAAGCGTCAAGCCGGACATGATTGCCGCGGGCAATATCGGCTGCATGGTGCAGATTGCCAGTGGCACGTCAGTTCCGGTCGTACACACGATTGAGCTTCTCGATTGGGCTACGGGCGGGTCGCGGCCGGCACTGAACGCGCAAATTTGAGCTTTCAGAGCCTGAACTTTCCTCCCGAGTTGTGATGGCTGAAGGCGCCCGATCGACCATTGTTCGGCGGCAACAGGAGGACCACGATGGCGAAAGCGAAGAAGAAAAAAAGCAAGAAGGCCAAAAAGGCCAAGAAGGTTGTAGCGGCGAAGAAGTCCGCCAAGAAGGCGACGAAGAAGAAGGCGGCCAAGAAATCCGCGAAGAAGTCCGCGAAGAAATCTGCCAAGAAGGCTGCGCCGAAGAAGGCCGCCAAGAAGGCTGCGAAGAAGTCGGCCAAGAAGGCCGCGCCAAAGAAGGCTGCAAAGAAAGCGGCACCGAAGAAGGCGAAGGCAGCTCCCGCGCCGAAGCCGTCAGCGCCGGCTCCCGAGCCTGTCGCCGAGACAAGCTGGGCGATGCCTTCGTCTTCTGCGGAACCGACGCCGGCCGAGGGGCAGGGGTAGGCCCAGTCCGGACGCCTGGTTGGTCCCGACGACCATCGACAACAGAAAGGCCGCAGCGGCGACGCTGCGGCCTTTTTGCATCGCTGGAGGCGAGCCGCCCCTTCCCGCGCCAGTATGATTCGTGCGTGGGCACCACGCCCTGTGGGATCCGTACTAATCCGGGTCCGCCTGTGCACTTTGGAAGGCAAATAATGTGATCGAGAAGCCACACAGGCCGACAACCTTTCGTGGAATCGCCCGAACGCCCAAAAAGTCGGCAGATGCCCGCGTTTTTTGCTTCACGGTTTACATCCCTCAATACAGATTGTCGCAGTAACGCAATTTTGCAGACAGGGTCGTTCGCCCCGGGGGGCTTCCGGGAAACCGACTGGGTAAGAACTGGTGATGGGGATCGAAATGAAAAAAGTGGTATTGTTGGCAACGGCGCTGGCAATGGTGACGGGTTCGGCTTTCGCAGCGGACATGCCGCTCAAGGCCAAGAAGGCTCCTCCGGTCGTAGCCTTCGACCCCTGGGATATCGCCTTCGGCGGCGCGCTCGTCAGCGATTACATCTTCCGCGGCGTGACCCAGTCGAACCACCAGCCGTCGGTCGCGGCCTATTTCGAGCCGCGCTACAACATCAACAAGGACCTCCAGCTTTACGTCGGCGTGTCCGCGGAGAGCATCTCCTTCGCGAACCGCGCCGCTGCTGAAGTCGACATCTACGGCGGTATCCGCCCGACCTTCGGCGCCTTTGCCTTCGACATCGGCGTCTGGGGCTACCTGTATCCGGGCGGAAGCTGCGCCGACAACGTGCTCACGGGCGGCATCCCCGGCGGCAACGTCTGCGGTGTCAGCACCACCACGATCTTCCTCGCCGACGGCAACGTCATGAAGAAGGACGTCAGCTTCTTCGAAGTCTACGGCAAGGTGAACTACACCATCAACGACAGCTGGACGGTCGGCGCGACCGAGTACTATTCGCCGAACTTCCTGAATTCGGGTGCCTGGGGCAACTACGCTTCGTTGACCGCCAAGTACACCGCGCCCAGCACGACCTTCGGCGCCTCTGGCGTCGGCATGTACGTGTCGGGTGAGTTCGGCCGTCAATGGTTCGGCACTTCGGACGCCTTCTACGGCACCGGCGTCGGCACCGTTTTCGCCAACGGCATTCCCTACAAGGACTACAACACCTGGAACATCGGCATCGGCTTCACCTACAAGGTGTTCACGCTGGATCTGCGTTACTCCGACACCGACCTGAACAAGGGTGATTGCAACGCCTTCACCAGCGCGTTCAACGCCACCGGCACCACCAACGTCACGGCGATCAATCCGGGCGGCGCTGGCTCCAACTGGTGCGGCGCGGCGGGTATCGCCAAGCTCTCCTTCGACCTGACGGCGATGAGCAACCTGAAGTAAGTTTCTTTCCGAGACGACTTCGAGGGCGGCAGGGCAACCTGCCGCCCTTTTGCTTTGGGCGTGGAGGGTGAAGGGCATCCGGCTCTTCAGGGGGCTGAGCTCCGGCCGCGGCCTGAAATGCGCGCCGGAAGACCCCGCCGCCGCCTTACATTTCCGTCGTTGCGCGAGCGCAGCGAAGCAATCCAGAACTGCCCCTGCGGAGGCAGCCTGGATTGCTTCGTCGCTTCGGGTCCCGCGATGACGAGGCCCGTGCTGGGGTCCCCCGCCTCAGCGTGCCGCGGTGGGCTCCGCCTGGGCCGGCTCGCCGCCCTTGCCGAGGACGTGGATATCGCCATCCTTCACCATCGTGACCTTGCGGGTGTGGAAGGTATCCAGCGTCGAGCGGTGGCCGATCGAGACGATGGTGGCCTGCGGCAGCTTCTCCGTCAGCAGCCGGTACAGCCGGGCCTCGGACGGCTCGTCCAGCGATGCCGTGGCCTCGTCCAGGAACAGATAATCCGGGACATGCAATAGCGCGCGGGCAAGCCCGAGGCGCTGCTGCTCGCCGAGCGACAGCATCCGGTTCCAGTGCCCGTCCTCGTCGAGCCGTTCGGCGAGGTCGGGCAGGCCGACCGCGATCAGCGCGTCCCTGACACGTGCGGTCTCGAAGGCGCCGGGCGCCGCCGGATAGACCACGGCGTCGCGCAGCACGCCCACCGGGAAGTAGGGGCGCTGTGGCAGCATCATCAGCTTCGCCTTTTCAGGGATGAAGATCGTGCCGGTGCCGAACGGCCAGATCCCGGCGATGGCCCGGAACAGGGTCGACTTGCCGGAGCCGGACGGCCCGGTCACCAGCACGCGCTCCGGCGTCTGGATGGCGAAGGCGTCGGCGGCGACCAGCGGCGTGCCGTTCGGCAGGTTCACGCAGAGCTGCTCCAGCGCGATGTTGCGGTTGCCGCCCGCCGCCTTGAGGGCGATCGCCGGCTCATGCGCCGGCGGGGTCGTGGCTGTCGCGACCGACATCTCGAAGCCGTCGAGACGGGCGACGATCGAGCGCCATTCCGCCAGCGAACGGTAGGCCACCACGAAGAACGACAAGGCGCCTTGCACGCTCGAGAAGGCCGATGCGGTCTGCATCATGTCGCCGAGCTGGATCTTCTTGGCGAAGAAGGCCGGCGCCACCAGAACATAGGGAAAGATCACGGCGGCCTGCTGATAGCTCGCCGTGAACATGGTCAGGCGCTTGGTTCGGCTCATGATGGCGTACCAGTTGCCGATCACGAAGCCGAAGCGGTCCAGCAGACGGCCGCGTTCGGCGCCTTCGCCCTTGAGCAGCGCGATCTGTTCGGAATTCTCGCGGACGCGGACAAGGTTGAAGCGGAAGTCGGCCTCATAGCGCTGCTGCTCGAAATTGAGGTTGACCAGCGGGGCGCCGATCCAGTGCGTCAGCGCGGTGCCGAAGATTGCGTAGATCAGCGCGCCCCAGCACAGATAGCCGGGGATCATGAGGTCGGCGCCGAACAGGTGCAGCGGCGCGGCGTTGGACAGGCCCCACAGGATCAGCGCGAAGGAGAACAGCGTCACGATCGAGGAGAGCAGGCCGAGCCCGATCGTCAGGGTCTGCTCGACGAAGTTCTTGACGTCCTCGGTGATGCGCTGGTCCGGGTTGTCGGCCGCATCGCCCTTGAGCTGCATGCGATAATGCGTCGAGCCGTTGAGCCATTCACCGAGATAGTGCCGGGTCAGCCATTGCCGCCAGCGGATTTGGAGCCATTGGTTCAGGTACAGCTTGTAGACCGCCAGCGCGATATAGGTGAATGCGAGCGCGATGAAGATCCAGATCTGCGTGACGAATGCGTCCCAATCGCTGTTCTGGAGCGCGCTGTAGAACCGGTTCTGCCATTGGTTCACCAGCACGTCGATCGCGACCAGCGCCAGCTCGATCGCGATCACGGCGCCGAGCAGGCCGCGGCCGGCCCATTTGTCCTCCGATCGGAAATAGGGAATGGCGATTCGCCAGACGATCGCGAGCGTGGCGCTGATGTTCTTCACAGAGCTCTGTCTCCTGAGGGGATGTGCACGATTGCCCGGAGCCAAATGGCTATGGCAAAGGCCGAAATGGGCGCGCTTAGACTAAAGTCGCAAGGTCTGCAATTTGCGTTGGCTTGGGCGGGCTTGCAACCCTAGCATGGGCATAACGGCGCGGGGTGGGGACCTCCAGGATTTCGCGAGCTTGTGAGCAGGCGGGAACCGTCGCAATCGCGAGGAATTCGCGTCCAACTCGGGGGTTATCGCTTCCAGCGTCAAGCAGGCTCGGCCGTCCACGCAAGGCCGCCTGCCGCAACACATGCGTGGGGGAGGAAGACCATGTGGAATCAAGTCTATGATCCCTTGCACAGCCCTGTGCTGTCGACGATCGCGGCGGCGGTGCCTGTCGTCACGCTGCTGGTCCTGATCGCGAGCGGTCGCGTTCAGGCTCATATTGCCGCTGTCATCGCCGTGATCGTCGCCAATCTGATCACGATCTTCGTCTTCACCATGCCGGCGAACATGTCGATCCGCGCGTCGATCCTCGGCGTCGTCACGGGTTTCTTCCCGATCGGCTGGATCGTCCTCAACGTCATCTTCCTCTACCAGGTGACCGTCACCACCGGCCGCTTCGAGCTGCTCAAGCGCGCGGTCGGCGGCGTCACCGAGGACCGGCGGCTGCAATTGCTGCTGATCGCGTTCTCCTTCGGCGCCTTCTTCGAGGGCGCTTCAGGCTTCGGCACGCCGGTCGCGATCACGGGTGCGGTGCTGATCGGTCTCGGCTTCTCGCCGCTCGCAGCTTCCGGCCTGTCGCTGATCGCCAACACCGCGCCGGTCGCCTATGGCGCGCTGGGCACGCCGATCCAGGGCCTCGCCTCGGTCACCGGGCTCGATCCCTACATCCTCGGCGCGATGGTCGGGCGGCAATTGCCGTTCTTCTCGCTGATCGTGCCGTTCTGGGTGGTGTGGGCGTTCGCGGGCTGGAAGGGCATGAAGGACGTCTGGCCGGCGATCCTCGTCACCGGCGTGTCGTTCGCGATCCCGCAATTCGTGATCTCGAACTACGTCAATCCCTGGATCGTCGACATCGGCGCGTCGCTGATCTCGATGGGCGCGCTGATCCTGTTCCTGAAGGTCTGGCAGCCGAAGCAGCTCTGGCTGTCGCCGGCGTTGCGCGGCAACGATGAATCGGCCTCGACCATGGCGGCGGCAAAACCGCTCGACAAGACGCCGCTAACGCAGAGCGAGCTGTTCAGCGCGCTGCTGCCATGGATCATCGTCTGCATCGTGATGCTGGTCTGGGGCAACGGCGGCTTCAAGACCTGGGCGAACTCGATCTTCACCTGGAACTACCCGGTGCCCGAGTTGCATCAGATGATCAACAAGATGCCGCCGGTCGCGCCGGGGCCGACCAAAGAGAGCGCGGTGTTTGGCTTCACCTACCTCTCGTTCACCGGCACGGGCATGCTGATCGCGGCGATCATCTCCGGCTTCCTGATGGGCGTCGGTCCCGGCAGCTTGCTGATCCAGTACGGCCGCACCATCCGGCTCTGCGCGATCTCGCTGATCACGATCTCGGCGATGCTCGCGATCGGTACGCTGACGCGGCTGTCCGGCGTCGACGCGACGCTCGGCCTGGCCTTCGCCGCCACTGGCGTGCTCTATCCCTTCTTCGGCACGCTGCTCGGCTGGCTCGGCGTGGCGCTGACGGGATCGGACACCGCCTCCAACGTGCTGTTCGGAAACCTCCAGAAGATCACCTCCGAGCAGCTCGGCCTGTCGCCGATCCTGATGGGCGCGGCGAACTCGTCCGGCGGCGTGATGGGCAAGATGATCGACGCGCAGTCGATCGTGGTCGCCTCGACCGCCACCAATTGGTACGGCCACGAGGGCACCATCCTGCGCTTCGTGTTCTGGCACTCCATCGTGCTCGCCTGTCTCGTCGGCGTGCTCGTGACGTTGCAGGCCTATGTCTGGCCGTTCACGGCGATGGTGCTGAAGTAGCAGGCCGCCTTCGACGCAAATCCCCGCGGGGCTCGCCCCCGCGGGGATTTTTGCGCCCCGGGCGGGCGAACCTTCTCAAGGACGTCGCTGTCTTATAGAAGGTGCGGCAAATCAGGTCGGTCGAGAGGTTTCATGGTTTCGCTGAAGCAGATGGTGTGTCTGGCGGTTGCAGTGCTCGCGACGTCCACGCTCGCGCGTGCCGAGGACGGGTTTCCGTTCGGCACGGAGATGACCCTGGAAGCGCTGCCGCAGCCCGGCTCGAAGCGGATTCCAAACATCGAGATCGGCGACAATGGCGAGGTCGTGCTGGAGCTCTGGTGCAAGGGCGGCAAGGGCCAGTTCTCGGTCGCCGGCAACACCGTGATCTTCGTTCCCGGCCAGATCCAGGATCGCTCCTGCCCGCCGGCAAGAGCGCAGGCCGACGACGAACTCGTCGCGGCTCTCAGCAGCGTCGAGACCTGGAAGCGTCAGGGCGACGTGCTGACGCTGATCGGCCCCAAGCCGCTGCGCTTTCGCACGACCGGGAATTAGCTGTCTCGCGTTCCGGATGCGGTGCGGCACGACGTGACGGCCGGCACTGTGGAGCGTTCCTTCGCGGTCGCCAGGGTGCGCGCACGGGGCCCTGGAGGCTTGATCGGATGGTAGTGAAATATCCCGGATGTAACCTGTGGGTGACAGCTTTTCGCTGAAGCCGGCTCTAGGCTTGCCCAATTATGGCGCTGAGTCGCGCCCAAGACATTTGGGGGATGGGCATGAGGGTTCTGGGAATCGTAGCCGTCGCCGTAAGTTTCTCGCTGGCAGGGATGACGACTGCGGGCGCCGCCGATATGGCGCTCAAGGCACCCGTGACGGCTCCTGCGGCAGTTTTCAGCTGGACCGGCTTCTACGTCGGCGGCAACGTCGGTGGTGCCTGGAACCGCAACGAAATGGCCGCCTATAACGGGCCGGTCTTGCCGGGCTTCATTGTTCTTCCGCCGAACGCGGCGGTGATCACGCTCTTCCCTGGAACGCTGGATACGCTGAACGGGCCGGGAACCCAGAGCGCCGTGATCGGCGGCGGCCAGGTCGGATACAACTGGCAGGTCCAGCGTGCCGTGTTCGGCGTGGAAGCCGACGCGGTCGCCACCGGCTTCAAAGGCGCAACCGAAAGCCGCTCGATGACCGCGGGCGCGCCGCTGATCCTCACCACGCCGGTCACCCAGACCGTGACGGTCGATTACGGTCATATCAACTGGATGGCGTCATTTCGTGGCCGCCTGGGTTACGCCGCAGATCGCGTCCTGCTCTACGCAACCGGTGGCGCGGCCGTCGCGGAGTTTGGTGGCAGCAAGGTGACGTTGACGAACAGTCCGGGCATCGCCGTCCCCGCAGGCACCTTCTCGTCGACGGGAGGCGGCTCGGACGTCCGGTGGGGATGGACGCTTGGTGCCGGCGTTGAATGGGCGTTTGCCAGTCAGTGGAGCCTGGCGGGGGAGTACCGCCATTCCGACTTCGGCACGCGTAGCGTCAGTGTTGCGATCCCTGACGGTTTGGGCGGCACCCTGGCGACCGTGTCGACGAACATCAGGGTCACCACCGATCAGGCGACCGCGCGCATCAACTATCGCTTTGGCGGCCCGGTCGTCGCCCGCTATTGATCCCGCGCGGGCGTCGCTATTTCCAGACCGACTTGTCGGCGTCCCAGCGCTGGCCCTTCAGCTCCTTGGCGAGGGCCTCGATCGAGCCGTTGTCGTCGGGCTGGTCGCCTTCCTCGTCGGCGGACGCTTCGTCCGAGAGATTGAGCTTGGCGCCGCTGCTCTCATCGGCAGTCGTGGTTGCGGGGCTGCCGATCCAGAGCATGAGCTTGTCGGTCGCGCCCGGCTTGTCGGGCGAGATCAGCCCTGCGACCTCGATCGTGTCGGTGAGCTCGAGCGCCGGATGATCCTGGTTTGGCCGCTTGAACACCAGCTTGAGCTTGCCGGTCGCCGGGTTGAAGCCTTGCGAGACCGGCTTTGCCGCCAGCGTCCTGCCCAGCACGCCCGCCACGGCCGAAGCGAGCTTGTCGCGGCTGATCTTGTCGCCGTCGCGCCAGTCGGCGGCGGGAATGCGGATGGTGCGGTCCATCTCGGTCATGCCGGCCGTCCAGCCCACAGCGACGACGCCCGGCATCGCCTTGAATTTGGCGAGCAGCGCGCCTGCACGCTCCGGGTCGACCGACATGTTGATGGTCTGCTCGCCGGCGCGCAGCGCATCGCAGCCGACCGATAGGCTCGCAAGTGTCACCTCGACCTCCTGGCCCTTCAGGCTCTTCAGGAATTCGGTCGCCGCGTCGAGCTTCACCTTCACCGCGATCGCTTCCGGCGAGACGTCGGTGAAGTCCTTCGGCTGCGCCGTGATGCCGTCGTCGGAGGTCTGGTTGTCCTGGAATTCCTTCTCGCTGAGATCGGAATTGTCGGGCGAGGTGACCTCGGTGACGGTCTGGCCGATCGATATCTGGCCGCGAAATTCGAAAGTGTCTCCGGCCTGTTTGCGCAGCAGCTTGACGCTGACGGGAGACTTCTCGCCAAGACTCTGCGTCGTGCCCGTTAGGTTCTGGCCGGCGACCTGGAGATTGACGACGAAGCGGTCCTTGCGGTCGGCATTCTTCGCGACGGGATAGCAGACGTCGAGCACGGCGGCCGTGACCGTCTTGCCCTGGCGCGTCTCCTTCAGGATCACGTCGGCATTGCCGTCCATCAGCCCGTCGATCGAGGTGAAATAGCGCGTTTCGGTTCCGCCCGGCGCCGTGGCCTTCGGCGACAGCTTCATCTGGGCGGATGCGACTTCGGGCGAGACGGCGATCAGAGCCGCCAAAAGGGCCGTCGAACAAACCAGAAGCGCGCGCATCGATGAAATCCTCGAGCAAACGAGCATGATCTAGACCCGGAGAGCCGCGTCAGCGCAAAGTGTGGAGCGGTTTTCCGAACAGATCATGCTCAAACAATCGAATCGGCGCCACCGTAGTGGGTTTTGGCCGCCGGTTGAATCGGAAAGCAGCGAGACAGGGTCGGCAAAAAAGAAGGCCGCCCGGAGGCGGCCTTCGTAACATTGTCAGGTGGGAATGGGCTCAGAAGCCGCCCATGCCGCCGCCGGCGGGCATCGCGGGCGGGGCTTCTTTCTTCGGCGTCTCGGCGACCATGGCTTCGGTGGTCACCAGGAGGCCGGCCACGGAGGAGGCGTCCTGGAGCGCGGTGCGCACCACCTTGGCGGGATCGATGATGCCCTTCTCGATCATGTCGACATAGTCCTCGGTCTGGGCGTCGAAGCCGAAGGTCTCGGACTTGTTCTCCAGGATCCTGCCGACCACGATCGAGCCTTCCACGCCGGCATTCTCCGAGATCTGGCGGATCGGAGCTTCCAGCGCCTTCAGCACGATGTTGATGCCGGCCTGCACGTCGGCATTGGCGTTGGTGAGACGGCCCACGGCCTTCTTGGCACGCAGCAGGGTGACGCCGCCGCCGGGGACGATGCCTTCCTGCACCGCGGCGCGGGTGGCGTTGAGTGCGTCCTCGACGCGGTCCTTCTTCTCCTTGACCTCGATCTCGGTGGCGCCGCCGACGCGGATCACCGCGACGCCGCCGGCCAGCTTGGCGAGGCGCTCCTGGAGCTTCTCACGGTCGTAGTCCGAGGTGGTCTCCTCGATCTGGGCCTTGATCTGGCCGACGCGGGCCTCGATCTCCGGCTTCTTGCCGGCGCCCTTGACGATCGTGGTGTTCTCCTTGTCGATCACGACCTTGCCCGCACGTCCCAGCATCTTCACGGTGACGTTCTCGAGCTTCATGCCGAGGTCCTCGGAGATGAGCTGGCCGCCGGTGAGGATCGCGAGGTCCTCGAGCATGGCCTTGCGGCGATCACCGAAGCCCGGCGCCTTGACGGCGGCCACCTTGAGGCCGCCACGCAGGCGGTTGACGACCAGGGTGGCCAGCGCCTCGCCCTCGACGTCTTCGGCGATGATGACGAGCGGCTTGCCCGACTGCACCACGGCTTCGAGCACCGGCAGCATGGCCTGGAGGCCCGAGAGCTTCTTCTCGTGCAGGAGGATGTAGGCGTCCTCGAGCTCGGCGGTCATCTTCTCGGGGTTGGTGACGAAGTAGGGGCTGAGATAGCCGCGGTCGAACTTCATGCCCTCGACGATGTCGACTTCGGTATCGAGCGACTTGTTCTCCTCGACGGTGATGACACCCTCGTTGCCGACCTTCTGCATCGCCTGGGCGATCATCTTGCCGATGGCGGCATCGCCGTTGGCCGAGATGGTGCCGACCTGGGCGACCTCGGAGGAGGCGGCAACGGGCTTGGCGCGCTTTTCGATGTCCTTGACCACGGCGGCAACCGCGATGTCGATGCCGCGCTTGAGGTCCATCGGGTTCATGCCGGCGGCAACCGACTTGGCGCCTTCGCGCACGATGGCCTGGGCCAGCACGGTCGCGGTGGTGGTGCCGTCGCCGGCGAGGTCGTTGGTCTTGGAGGCGACCTCACGGACCATCTGGGCGCCCATGTTCTCGAACTTGTCCTCGAGCTCGATCTCCTTGGCGACGGTGACGCCGTCCTTGGTGATGCGGGGGGCGCCGAAGCTCTTCTCGATGACGACGTTGCGGCCCTTCGGGCCGAGCGTCACCTTGACGGCATTGGCGAGAATGTCGACGCCGCGCAGCATGCGATCGCGCGCGTCTCCGGAAAACTTGACGTCTTTGGCAGCCATGGTCTGCAATCCTTCGTGTTTCGTGATGTGTCTTGTTTGATGCGGGGCGGCGGCGGAACGATGGATGCCCGGATCACTTGATCCGGGCATGGCATTCAGCGGCCGTTCAGGCGGGGGGCCTTAGGCCAGAACGCCCATGATGTCCGACTCCTTCATGATCAGGAGATCTTCGTTGTCGATCTTGACCTCGGTGCCCGACCACTTGCCGAACAGCACACGGTCGCCGACCTTGAGGTCGATCGGGATCAGCTTGCCGGCCTCGTCACGGCCGCCGGGACCGACGGCGACGACCTCGCCCTGGGACGGCTTTTCCTTGGCGGTGTCCGGAATGATGATGCCGCCCTTGGTCTTTTCCTCGGCGTCGATACGTTTGACCACGACACGGTCATGCAGCGGACGAAATTTGGATTTAGCCATGACGTTTCCCTTTGGAGGCTCGCTTCGGAGATAGCGGAAGTGGGTGGGGCGGCGCTTCCGTCCCTCCTCGTCCCGAGGATCGAACGGCGCGCTTAGCAATCGGGCTTTCCGAGTGCTAATAGTGCGCCCGGAAATATGGCTTGGCCGCGATCCTGTCAAGCAAAGGTGGTTAAGCGATTGGTGAGGCGGATATAGGATGGTGGCATTGGAAACGTGTTCGGGGCCCCGACGTATTAAAGGACGTCATTGCTCCGGCAGCGGTTTTGCGCTTGGCTGCAGGAGGGGTGCGGCCATGGTTTTGTTCGGGGGAATGCCATGATCAGTTCAGCTCACGCGCGCACGGTTGCCAATCTGGCGGCCGCCTCTGGCCTGGCGCTGCTGCTTGGCGCCTGCGGCGGTGGCCTGAGCCTGCCCTCATTCAACTCGTCGCCGTCTTCGCCGCCGCCCGAGGCCGATGCCGGCTCCGGTCCGGAATTGCCGGCGAGCATCCGTGCCGACGAGATCGTCGGCCGCTGGGGGCTGGCCTCGTTCCAGAACCCGGCCGACCGCGCCCGCACCGAGGCCGCCGCGAGGGCGCAGTGCAAGAATCCCTACGTGATCGGTGCCGGTACGTCCGGCGGCGTGGTCATGCATCTGGCCGACCAGGCGACCCCGCAGGAGCTGCGGCTGAAGGGCTCGTCCAGCGGCAAGAACTATATCGGGCCGGCGGGTCCCACGCCCGGCGAGCAGGACCGCGAGATCGTCTCCTTCGACGGCCGCGTCATGATCACCCGCTTCATCGACAAGGACGCCGCCACCCGCTACGGCAACATGGTCTACGTCCGCTGCGCGCCGCGGGCGTGAGAAGGGATCCGGCCTAACCCCCCGTCATTGCGAGCGTAGCGAAGCAATCCAGAAGCTTTCCGCGGTGACAGTCTGGATTGCTTCGCTTCGCTCGCAATGACGAAGACAATAAAAAACGCCGGCTCTCGCCGGCGTTTTGTTTTTCCGCAATGGTTGCGCGTCCTATCAGTCGAACAGCGCGTCGATGTCGTCCTGGGAGGCGTGGCCGACGTCGCCGGCAAGCTTGGGGCCGTTGAGGAGCTTGTCGTCCTCGCTGCGGGTGTCGACATGCGCCGGCACGTGAGCCTTGATGGCGTCGACGCCGCCCCAGATCTCCATCATCGCATTGATGTGCTGCTCGATGAACTTCATCGTGCCCATCACCTTGCTGATGCGCTGGCCGGTCAGGTCCTGGAAGTTGCAGGCTTCGAAGATCGAGATGACGCGTTCCTGGATATCGTCGGCCAGACGCTTCTGCTGGTCGGCCGATTGCACCTTGGACATCGCGCTGGCCGCCTGGTCGATCGACTCGGCGGCTTCGAGGATCTGCTGGGTCGCCTGTTCGGTGCCGCCGACGACTGCGCCGAGCTCGCCATTGACCTTGGCCATCTCGCCGCCGTCGAAGCTCTTGCCGTGCAGGGTCGCGATCTCGCGTTTGGTGCGGTCGATGGCGTCGTGGATGAGGTCGAGCTCGACCTTCAGCTTCTCGCACTGCTCGATCTGCGCCCGATAGGTCTCGAGCATGGTGCGCGCTTCGGAGAGCTCATGCGCCGTGGAGGCGTCGATCGCCGCCATGGCCGCGCTGCCGGACAACGGCGCGGGCGGAGTGCCCTTCGCCATCTGTGCGCGGATAGCGCGCAGCTCCGCCATGATCTCGCTATGCATCGGCGCGGCCTCCTCAATCATCTCGGGGCTGGGCATCTCGCCGACAATAGCCTCTTCGACACGAAAACGTTTGCGGTGAATAGCCATCAGGAACTCCCCCCACCTCACTCACGCGTCTTTGTAGACAGAAGCGATTTAACACGAAGTTCACAGCAGGAACTGTTGCGCGGCCGCGTGCGACGGCGCGCAAACGAGCGATTAACCATGCCGCTCCGGCCTTCACCGAAAATAAACGCTGATCGCCAAATTGCCGCCCCGCTCGCGACGTGGTGAATCCAAACGCCCGATCCGTTTACCAAACAAAACGGCTTTTGCTCTTTATTGACCACGTCGCGGACGCCGATCAGCCATCAGCTCTGCATGACGCATGTGATCTAGACGAAACAGTACAGAGTACGTCGATGTTCAAGAAAATGTCTGTCGCGCTGCTCGGCAGCGCTTGCACCTTCATGGCCGGCACGAATAGCGCCAGCGCCTTCGACAATACGGTGCCGAACGATCCGCCCGCGGTGCTCTACCAGCCGCAGGTGCCGCCGGCGCCGGTGCGCGTCGCCTCCAATGCGAACATGGGCGGCGGCTTCATCGAGTTCCTGTTCGGCGACGGCCCCGGCCGCGGTTCGGCCTATGCGCCGCAGCAGCCGGTGTATCAGCAGCAGCCGGGCTATTACGACCCGCGCCATCTGCCGCCGATGGGCGAGCCGCAGATGCAGGGTGCAGGCCTCCAGCAGGAGGCGGCCGATCCGCGGCAGCGTCAATTCGACCCGAAATTCGAGAAACAGATTGTTGACTATAGCGGCAAGGAATCTGCCGGCACGATCGTGGTCGATACGCCGAACAAGTTCCTCTATCTGGTCGAGGGCAACGGACGGGCGATGCGCTACGGCATCGGCGTGGGGCGTCCCGGCTTCACCTGGTCCGGCGTGAAGTCGATCACGTCCAAGCGCGAATGGCCGGACTGGACCCCGCCGGCGGAAATGATCGCGCGCCGCCCCGATCTGCCCCGGCACATGGAAGGCGGCCCGGAAAATCCGCTCGGCGCCCGCGCGATGTATCTGGGCTCGACGCTCTACCGCATCCACGGCTCCAACGAGCCCTGGACCATCGGTACCAACGTCTCCTCCGGCTGCATCCGCATGCGCAACGAAGACGTCATCGACCTCTACGGCCGCGTCAATGTCGGCACCAAGGTCGTGGTGATGTGAGCGCCTGATATCCGAAATGGAAACGGCCGCCTCATGAGGCGGCCGTTTCTGTTTGTGCCGGGACCAGAGGCAGCCTTACGCGTAATCGCTGCCGCCGTCGTCGCCGCCGAAATCGCTGTCGTCGGCGACGTCCATGTTGCCGCTGTCGCGATCGTCGTCGCCGTAGTTCTGGTCGTTGCCGTTGTCGCGGTCGTTCGAGGCCTGATCGAAGAAGCCCTGGCGGGAGTCGCGATTCGAGCCGATGTCGTTGAGGCCGGCATCGCGCGCCAGCGAGCCGCCGGATGCATCACTGCCGCTCCACGGGCTGCCGCCGCGGTCGCCCAGCGCGTTGGTGTCGCCAAAAGCCTGCTGGTGCGACCCGCCCATCATGCCGCGGATGCTGGAGAGCAGCAGCGAGCCGCCGACGACGCCGGCCGCGGCCGCCGCGGCCGTACCGAGGAATGAGCCGCCGCCACCGCCGACCGGCGGGGCGCCATAACCCTGACCCGGACCCTGGCCATAGGCCTGTCCGTAAGGCGGCGGTGCGCCGTAACCGGGCTGCGGCTGCTGCATCGCCTGGCCGGTATTCCAGACCGGCCGGGAGTCACGCGGCGGCACGTTCGGAACCGAGCCACGCGACTGGCTTCCGCCGAACAGGGTGTCGCGCATGGTATCGAGGAAGCTGCCGGACTGCGCCTGCTCGGGCGCCTGTCCCGCTTCCAGTTCCTGGATGCGGTTATGGGCGCGCTTCAGCGCCTCGTCCTGCAGCAGCGTGGTCTGCACCAGCGCATAGACGGCGCCGGGGGCCTTGCGCAGCCCATCGGAGATCGCGGCGATCGCGTCGGGATCGCGCGGTGCATTTTCCAGTTTCGAAAGCCGGTCGAAAAGCTCGTCGACGAGCTGGCGTTCCTGCGGATTCATGTTCAGTCTCCCTCGCGCAAACCAAGCGCGAGGCAGATGTAGGGTTCCATTGTGGCCTCAACAGTGCTGGCCATATTAAATTTCGGTATGCGACAAGCTGCCTCGCAGGGCGGGCTGTCGCCGGGTTTCAACCGAGCGTGACGCCGCTGTCCGTCAGCAGGCGCGCGAAGGCATCGCCCGAGAGATAGGCATGTTCGCGTTCGCGGACGTCGGTCATCGGATCGAGGCCGGCGAGAATGTCGTCGACGAAGCCGGGGTGGCACATCACGAGGCCGCCGTCGGGCAGGCCTTCGAGAAATTGCCGCATCAGCGCGCCGAAATCGGCCGCCCGCGTGAAATCATAGGCACCGGCGAAGCCGGGATTGAAATCGAGGCCGGCACCACCGGCACGGCGGCGGAACTGCGCGCTGAGGATATCGAGCACCATGGCCTTCGGTGACGCCAGCCGCTGCGCCAGCGGCAGGTCGCGGCCGCCCTGGCGCACCCAGGCCTTTGGCGCGATTTCAGTGACCGCGTCGACGAAGCCGTCGCGGACCTGCGGATAGAGCTGCACATGCTGGTGGCCGTCGACGAAATCGGGCGCGCGCCCGAACGCGTCCACGAAGGCGGCGAGCTGCGCCTTCACCTCGTTGCGAAAGAATTCGCGGTCGAGCCGCCGCATCAATCCGGCTCGCAGCAGTTTTGGAAACGGCATGAACATGTCGCCGTCGAGCGGCCGGAAATGCATGGTGAGCGGCCGGAACGGCGCCGACAATGTCACGTGCAATCCGATCGCGCAGCGTGGGCTTTGCTTTGCCGAAGACTGAAGCGCCTCGACCTCGCCGCGCTCGATCGCGGGGCCGACCATCATCACCGACGTCGCGTTGAGGCGGCCGCGCTCAATGAGGTCGCGCACGGCGCGGTTGACACCCGGGCTGATGCCGTAATCGTCGGCGCAGAGCCAGATCCGCCGCGAGCTCGCGGCCGCGCTCATTCGGCCGCCGTCCGCGTCGAGGCGTCGTGGCTTGAAGCGCCGTGGCTAGAAGCGTCCTGGGCCTTGTCGGTCTCGAAATGCTTCTCGCTGTGCTCGGCGACGAAGTAGATCGGGCGCGCCTTCAGCTCGGAGAGGATCTTGCCGATATATTCGCCGACGATGCCGATCATGATGAGCTGCACGCCGCCGATCGTCATCAGGCCGATCACCAGCGAGGGATAGCCGGGCACCTGCTTGCCGGTGGTCCAGACCTCCCAGAGGATCGAGAGGCCGAACAGGAAGGCGCCGCCGGCGAGGATCACGCCGAGCAGGCTGGCGAAGCGCAGCGGCGCCACCGAGAACGAGGTCACCCCTTCGATCGACAGGCCGAGCAGGCGCGCGGCGCTGAAGGTCGTCACGCCATGGGTGCGCGGCGCGGGCTCGTAATCGACGCGGATCTGGCGGAAGCCGATCCAGCTTGCCAGACCCTTGAAGAAGCGGTTGCGTTCCGGCAACTGCCTGAGCGCTGCGACGGCGCGCGGCGACAGCAGGCGGAAGTCGCCGGCATCCTCGGGAATCTTCTGGCGCGCGCCCCAATTGATCAGTGCGTAAAAACCGCGCCCGGCGAGCCGCCGCAGGAAGGGCTCGTTGTCGCGATGGGCCTTGGCGGTATAGACGACATCGTAGCCGTCCTCGATCCAGTGCCGCACCAGCCGCTCGACCAGGGCCGGCGGATGCTGTCCGTCGCCGTCCATGAACATGACGGCCCCGAGCCGGGCATGGTCGAGGCCGGCCATCAGCGCCGCCTCCTTGCCGAAATTGCGCGACAGCGACACCACCTGGACGTCGAGCGCGTCGGCCGGCAGCGAGCGGGCGATCGACAGCGTCGCGTCCGCGCTGCCGTCGTCGACATAGACGACCTCGCAGGCGAGCCGATAGCGCTGCTGCAGGGTTTTTGCGAGATCGCAGATGCGCTGGTGCAGCGCGGCAAGGCCCGCCGCCTCGTTATAGACGGGGACGACAATCGACAGCCCCTTCGCGGCAGCACTCACCGCGTCGGTCGTCATGCCGGATACGTCAGAGCCCAGCGTCATCGATCAAGGTTCCAGAGGCGATCAGGTCTTCTTGCAAGGTCATCTCAACAGCATATGGTAGCCGCCGATTGCTGTCGCTACGCTGAACGAACCTGAGGCTCACTGCCGCAGAAACGCCTCGAGCTTGGCGAACAGCGGGTTCTCCCGGTCGAACACGTAGTCCAGCGAGACCACCGAGACGGTCTCGGCGCCGTGCTCGCGCAGGAAGCTCGCCAGCGCATAGAGCTGCCCCGGCGGGCAGTGCAGCGTCAGCATGCCCGAGGAGGTCGGCCCGCCGAACGGGGCTTCGACGCCGAAGCGGCTGTGGGCTTCGCCGAGCAGGGCTGCGTCGCACTGCCGGAAGCGGGTGCGGACCTCGCGGTATTTGTTCGCGCGTGCCCGTGCCGCGATGTGATCGAGGATGACGCGCGCCGTCTCGCGTGCCTCCGGCGACCAGTCGGCATGCTTCGAGGCGACCAGATTGGCCTGGCTGCGCAGGATCACGCCGTCGTCGAGCACCCGCAGGCCGTTGGCGGCGAGCGTCGCGCCTGTCGTGGTGATGTCCACGATCAGCTCGGCACTGCCGGCCGCGGGCGCGCCCTCGGTCGCGCCGGCGCTTTCGACGATGCGGTAATCGGTGATGCCTTGATTCTGGAAGAAGGCGCGGGTCAGGTTGATGAACTTGGTCGCGACCCGCATCCGCGTGTGATGCTGCTCGCGGAAGCCGGTGGTGACGTCGTCGAGATCGGCCATGGTGCGGACGTCGATCCACGCCTGCGGCACCGCGACGACGACGTCGGCATAGCCGAAGCCGAGCCCGTCGATCAGCGACACGCGCTTGTCGGCGTCGGCGATGTTCTCGCGCACCAGGTCCTCACCGGTGACGCCGAGATGGGCGAAGCCGCGCGACAGCTGCGAGGCAATCTCGCTCGCCGACAGATAGGCGACCTCGACATTGTCGAGGCCCGCGAGCGTGCCGCGATAGTCGCGGGCGCCGCCGGCCTTCGACAGCTTGAGCCCGGCGCGGGCGAAGAAGGCTTCGGTGTTTTCCTGCAGGCGGCCCTTGGAGGGAACGGCCAGAACGAATGGCGCGCTCATGGCTTAAGCTCCACCTTGCGGCCGATCCTGGTCAGCGCGTCCACCCAGACCGAGAAGCCGACCGCGGGAATCGGCTCGGTCGATCCGAGCTGGGTCATCAGCCCGTCGTAGCGGCCGCCGGCGACCAGCGGCTCGGCGCCGTTGCCGCGGTGATGCAGCTCGAATTCGAAGCCGGTGTAATAGTCGAGCCCGCGCCCGAACGCGGTCGAGAAGCGCGTCTGCTTCACGTCGATGCCGCGCACCGCCATGAAGCCGACCCGGCTCTCGAACTGGTCGATGGCCGCGGTGAGGTCGAGCTTCGCATCCGCCGTGAGGGCGCGCAGCGCGGCAATGGCGTCGTCGGGATTGCCTGCAATCGACAGGAAGCGCTTGAGCACCGTGATCGCCTCGCGCGGCAGCGCGCCGCCCTTGAGCGTCGATTGCTCGAGGAAGCGGTCGGCGATCTCGGCCGTGGTGCGGCCGCCCACATTGGTGGTGCCCGCGATCGACATCAGGTCGGTGACGAAGGCGAGCGCGGCCTTGCGGTCGGAGCCGGCGAGCGCGGCGAGCACGCCCTCATATTCGCTGCGCGTCGCGGTGGTCGCGGCGGCCAGCTTCTCCAGATCCTTTTCCAGGCTGATCTTGCGGTTGAAGTCCTTGACCAGGCGGCGCCGCCAGACCGGATAGAGATTGAGCGCGTCGAGCAGCGCGTTGAACAGCGCCACGTCGCCGGTGCGGATTTCGGCGTCGCGGACGCCGAAGGCCGCCGTCGCCTCCAGCGCCAGCGCCAGCATCTCGGCGTCGGCCGCGGCACGGTCCTGGCGGCCGAACGATTCGATGCCGGCCTGCAAGAATTCGCTGGCCTGGCCGCTGCGGTAACGAAACACCGGACCGAGATAACTGAACCCGGCCGGCTGGCCGGCCCGCCCCGAGGCGAGATAGTCCCGCGCCACCGGAATCGTCAGGTCCGGGCGCAGGCAGAGCTCCTCGCCGGACAGGTCCGTCGTCAGGTACAGGCTCTTGCGGATGTCTTCGCCGGAGAGATCCAGGAAAGGTTCGGCCGGTTGCAGGATGGCGGGCTCGGCCCTGACATAACCGGCCTGCGCGAACGACAAGAGCAGCGTATCCGCCCAGGCGGCGGAGCCGGCAGCATTTGAGGTGGCAGTCGCGGTCATCAAAAGGGGTCCATTGGCCGGGGAACCGGACAGGGCAAGGGGGAGGCACAGGAGTTGGCGCAGCCCTTAGCATGGCCCCAAAACGGTTTCGACCTCCAAAGGATCAATCGCTTAACGGCTTGAAAGGGGAGCAGGGACCGATCAGGCAACAAGCTTGAGGTATTTTAATACCCGATAGCCGAGATGGTCGCCTTCATTCAGTTGGGCCGGGGGCGTCTCTGCATGCATCATCAGGCGGCGCATCGGTGGAGGCAAGCCCTGTTGCTTCGGATGCGGCCTCATCTGCGAGTTGCTCGGCCAGTTCGAGAATTCTGCGCCGTTTGCCCGGATCCCTTATGCCGGTAAATGCTCTGATGAGCTCCAATTCCTCGCGTCGCCGCGTATCCGCTGCAACATCGTCCTCCATGGCCATCTCGTCCTGCACACTCGCCGGTGAATGAGGCCGGCATCTTCGAAGCAGCTAGATACGGTGGTCACGCATAAAAGTTTCCGCGGCCCATCCGCGTCCACCGCCGCGAAATCGTCCGGTGCACGCGACACGATGCACCTGGAACTCGGGCCGGAGTCACATTGAGAAATTGAGGCCGACAGGCAAGTCGTCGCATACTCATTTTGGGTATGACGGGCAGCATGTCCTCTGCTGCCTTCGTTTACAATGTGAGTGTTGGTTTCCGATTCATGCGCAATGCTTCAGATGTCATCCGGACGGTCTCGCGACACACGCTGGCCTATATGCTGTTTTCGATCAGCGAGCTGTTCCGCCACTACGACGAATTCGATCCGCTGGATCTTCTGATCGTTCATGCGATTCTGAACGCGAACGTCATCGGTGTGATGAACGATCCGTCGCTGGACGAGCAATTCTCCAGCATTCATGCGGTCGAGCCGGATGCGATCAAGCAAGGGGTGTCCCGGGCGGCACTTTCTCGTTTTCTCAGCCTGCCGCTCGAGACGGTTCGCCGTCGCGTGACGGGACTGAAGAGGCGGAAGATTCTCGCCGAGACCAAGGCAGGACTGATCGTGACCGAGCAGAACGCATTCAGGTTTGGAAACAACCACGAGCTTCAGAAGACCAACATGCTGCTGCTGACGAAACTGCTTCGCGATCTCAAGCGCGCCGGCATCAACGGTCCGGATGATCTGCGTGCCCCCAAGGGCGCTGCATCGACGAGGAAAGCGAAGTAGGCGGCAGGACATGGATCGAAGCCATCTCGATATCGCTCGCGCCCGGGCGCCGGAAATCGCGCCGGATCGCTTGCCGTCGTTCCAGGGTCTCAAGCCGTCCTCGGCGCTCGAGCTCCAGTCGTATGACATCGATCATTTCGGCGAGACCGAGAGATACGCCGGCGCATCCAGCATGCCGTTGTCTGCCGGGGCGACGGCGATCATGCGCGCCCGACTCAGTCTGCCCAACCTGAGCCTGTCTCTGGTGAAGACCTTCCCCCGGATCATCCGCGGCTATCAGCTGGCGGACGCCGCCGCGGTGGTGGTGCCAATGGATCATGTGACCTCGACCCGTATCAACGGGCAGTCGATCGGCAGCTCCATCGTCATTCTGAAAGGCGCTTCCGATTGCCTGGTTTACGAGCCGGTGGGCCGCCTGATCGGTGTCGTCTACTTCACTCCGCCTGCGTGCAAACCATGGGCTGGACTGGATGGCTATCATTTGCTGAGCCCGCCACCGGACATGCTCGCTTCCCTGCGCAGCCTGATTTCCACAACGCTGGAAAGCGCGGCCTATGATCCGGACATGCTGAACGAGCCGTCCTCGCGCGCGGTCGTCGAACAATCTCTGCTAGACGCCATGGACGGTGTGATCCGAAGCAGCGTGAATAGCGGGTCAGTGCACGCCGCGACGGAGAGCTATCGGCGGATCGTCGCGGAGATGGAACGAATGATCCGGCACGATCCGAGGATCTGGCCCAAGACGACCGAACTGGCTGAGCGGGTGGGCGTGTCGGTTCGGACCCTCCAGAGTGCGACCCAGGCCATCTGCGGCATGAGCCCGCATCGCTACAGCCGGGTCTTGCGCCTCTGGTCGGTGCGCAGGCAGCTGCGAGCCGGCCCCGGCCGGCGGAGTGTGAAAGCCTGCGCGATTGCGCATGGCTTCTGGCATCTCAGCGAGTTTGCGGCGAGTTACCGGGCGGCCTTCGGAGAGCTGCCGTCCGAGACCCTGTATCGGTCGCTGCGAGAAACGATCTAGCCGGGGCACCGTCGTCCGTGCGCCAGTCGAATCGCGTCCCATCAAGCTTTGTCGCCGCCCCAATCGCCCAGCACGGCCTGCACCAGCGCTAGGGCAGCGACCCCGGCAGTGTCGGCCCGCATGATGCGGGGGCCTAACGCGAGCCGCAGGATTTTCGGCTGCCGCAGCAACAGGGCGCGCTCTTCCTCGGCGAAACCGCCCTCGGGGCCGATGAGTACGTCGATACCGTCATGTCCGGTCTCGCGCGCATCTTGCAAGCTCTGAACGGGATCTTGCACCTCCGCCGCCTCGTCGCAGAAGATCAGCAGCCGGTCGGCGGGGCGCTGACCGAGATACCGGTCCAGCGCCACCGGCTCGGCCACAGTGGCGATGCTGAGGATGCCGCATTGCTCGGCCGCCTCCACCACATTGGCCCGCATCCGTTCGGTATTGACCCGGGAGGCCTGGGTGAACCGGGTCAGGACCGGTTGCAGGGCGGCGGCGCCCATCTCGATGGCCTTCTGGACCATGTAATCCAGCCGGGCATGCTTGAGCGGGGCGAAAACGTAGGTCAGGTCGGCCAGCCGGTCCTGGGGCCGGATCTGCTGGAGGATAACGAGCCCATCCGGCCGCTTGCGGCCCTCGATGGCGGCCTGCCACTCCCCGTCGCGGCCGTTGAACGCCAGCACCTCGGCCCCGGCGGCAAGCCGCAGCACATTGCCAAGATAGTTGCTCTGGTCGCGGTCGAGCGGGACCCTGGCGTCCTGGGCCAGGGGGGCGTCGACGAACAGGCGGGGGGCGCGAAAGTCGTGGGCGGGCATCGTTCAAAGGTCCGATTTGCCGCGCTTATTAACCGAAAGTCGCCGTTTCGGGGGTAAATATTGCCAAACCGGTGCGTCGGCACGCCGCGCTCTTGCCCTATTCGACGGGTTGTTAAGGGCCGGCGGGAATCGTAAAAACGCGAACACGCTGGTTGCGCTTCAATTGGGAAGACGCCGAACCCCGTAAGCTCCTGCCGGAGAGACTATCTTGATGATCCGTCATTTGATGGTTCCGATCACTGCCGTCATGGTCACCATGGGTGCCGCGGGCGCCTATGCCCAGGGATTCCCGGCGCCGCTGCCGAACCAGGCTGCGAGCAGCTCGCCGTTTCCGTCCGTGAACGGCTCGGCGCCGACCGCTTCGGTCGGCGCGGCCCCGCAATCCTCGTTTCCAGTGAACGGCGCTGCGCCGCTCGGTGGCGCCGGCGCTTTCAGCGCGGCTCCGCCGACGCAGGCTGGTCCGGGCGAGGACTGCATGAAGGGGTTCGTGCCCCTGCGTGAAGAGGCCGAGAAGCGCGGCAAGATGATCAAGGCCGCCAGCGACCGCCATGCCACGCCGGACGAAGCCTGCAAGCTGTTCAAGAATTACAGCCAGGCCGAACTCAAGATGCTCAAATATGTCGAGGCCAATTCCGCCAAATGCGGAATCCCGGCACAGGTCGGCGACCAGCTGAAAGCCAGCCACAAGAACACCGAGGCCACGCAGACCAAGGTGTGCACGGTGGCGCAGCAGATGCAGAACCAGCCGCGCGGTCCGGCCGGGCCGTCGCTGAGCGAGGTGCTGGGTTCGGGCTCGGCGCCCGAAGCCAATGCCGGCAAGAAGGGCGGCAGCACCTTCGACACGCTCAACGGCAACGTTCTCACCCGATGAGCGACACATCCGCCCGCGTTGCCGATTCCACCGGCAACTGGGTCGATACGCTCGCGCCGCAATGGGCGCGGCCTTATCTGCGCCTGTCCCGCTTCGATCGTCCGATCGGCTCCTGGCTGCTCCTGATGCCGTGCTGGTGGTCGGCGGCGCTTGCCGCGGGCATTGCGCATGACACCGGCCGCCTGCCGCTCACCATCGTGCTGTTCTTCATCGGCGCCTTCGTGATGCGCGGGGCGGGCTGCACCTGGAACGACATCACCGACCGCGATCTCGACGCCAAGGTCGAGCGCACCCGCTCGCGGCCGCTGCCCTCGGGGCAGGTGAGCACGAAGCAGGCGCTCGCCTTCATGGTCGCGCAGGCTGTGATCGGTCTCGTGGTGCTCCTGCAATTCAACCGCTTTGCGGTCCTGACCGGCATCGCCTCGCTGCTGATCGTTGCGATCTATCCCTTCATGAAGCGCATCACCTGGTGGCCGCAGATCGTGCTCGGCCTCGCCTTCTCCTGGGGCGCCTTGATGGGCTTTGCCGTCACCTTCGGGCGTATCGACGTCACCGCGCTCGTGCTCTACGCCGGCGCGATTTCCTGGGTGATCGGCTATGACACCATCTATGCACATCAGGACGCCGAGGACGATGCGCTGATCGGCATCAAGTCCACCGCGCGCCTGTTCGGCGCGCATACGCACCAGGCGCTGATCCTGTTCTATGGGCTCGCGGTGGTGCTGATCGGCGTCGCGCTGGCGTCAGGCGATGTGCGCTGGCCGGCCTGGCTCGGCCTTGCGACTTTCGCCGCGCATCTGGCCTCGCAGATCGTGCGCCTGAGGATCGACGATCCGGAACTGTGCAAGCGCCTGTTCTATTCGAACAGGGATGCGGGCTTGCTGCTGTTTGCGGGATTGCTGGCCGACGCGGTGATGCGGGCGTAGGTCTCGTAGGGTGGGCAAAGGCGCACTTGCGCCGTGCCCACGATCTTTCTCAATTCGATGGAGGTGGTGGGCACGCTTCGCTTTGCCCACCCTACGGCACCGTGCTTGCCATCAATTCCGCGCGATGATCTCGCGTTCGTCGCGATGAACCGGCAGCTCGCGCGTCATGGCGGTGCGCCGGCGCATCAGGAATTTCGGACGGCGGGTGCGGATGGCGTTGGCGCGGCGGCGGCGCGGTGCGGGCTTGCGGGCACCTTCGTCGAGCTGCGGGAGCGCGAAGAGTTCGCTCCAGACCGCCCACGCGTCAGCGAGCTCGTCGCCATCGGCGCCGATCAGCAGCGGAACGGAGAGCGATGGATCGCGATGCACCAGCACGAGGGTCTGCGCCTCGTCATTGCCGCGCAGTGCGACGCCGGTGAAGTCGCTGACGCGGACGTTGATTGCCATCTGCATGCCGCGGACGGCACGGCGCAGCACGACGCGTTCGCGATGAAGCTCGATCTGCCTGGTGTAGCCGTCGGCGCGCGGATCATGCGCATCGAAGCGGACCGGAAGGGAAAGAGGGTCGAGCCGCAGAGAGCGGCTCGACCCGGCGGGGTTGGCCCCGCATGTTGCTGTTTGACGCCTCACGGCTTTAGTTCTCCCCGCCAGGATTATGTTCCCGGTCGATGCGAGGACCTTAGCGCGGCCATGTCCGAAACCGCTTAAAAAGGCTGGTTAACCCACCGTCACTGCGGCTCATGATTGACAAGACCTTGGCACGCATGATTGACGAGACGTTGCGCGAGAGGAGCGAATCTGAGCCTTTTGTCGGCTGAATATGCTTGAAGTCCGCACCATTTGGGCACATCTGGTGTTCAGGGCCCCGATCGCCCCGAAACCTCCCGCCCCAACAGGATTTCGTTTGTGAACCCTTCACCAAGCTCGACGCTTTCGCCCGCCAACCGCGACCTGTTCGATCAGTCCGCGCTGTCAGATCTCGCGCAGCGCCTGGTGGAGGCAGCCAGGCGCGCAGGCGCCGATGCGGCCGACGCGGTCGCGGTGCGCGGTGTCTCGCAGGGCGTCGAGGTCCGCGACGGCCGCGTCGAGGAATCCGAGCGCTCCGAGGGCGACGATGTCGGCTTGCGCGTGCTGGTCGGACAGCGCCAGGCGGTGGTCTCGACCAACGACGTCAGCGGCGATGCGGTGACCAAGCTTGCCGAACGCGCGGTCGCGATGGCGCGCGTCGCACCCGACGACAAATATGTCGGCCTCGCCGATCCTGCGCTGCTCGCGCGCGATTTCCCCGATCTCGACCTGCTCGATCCGAATATTCCCGCGACCTCCGAGCTCGAGCGCCGCGCGCTCGAGGCCGAGGCCGCAGCGCTCGCCGTGAAGGGCGTGACCAAATCCGGCGGCGCCTCGGCCTCATCAGGCATGGGCGGTATGGTGCTCGTGACCTCGACCGGCTTTCATGGCTCTTATTTGCGTTCCAGTCAGGGCATCTCGGCGACCGCGATCGTTGGCGAAGGCACCGGCATGGAGCGCGATTACGATTTCACGTCGGCGCCGCATGGTGCGGATCTGCTGTCGCCCGAAGTCGTCGGCCGTTCCGCCGGCGAGCGCACCGTGGCGCGCTTCAATCCGCGCAAGGTCGAGACCTGCAAGGTGCCCGTGGTGTTCGATCCGCGTGTGGCGGGCTCGCTGGTCGGCCACGTCGTCGGCGCCATCAACGGTGCCTCGATCGCGCGCAAGACCAGCTTCCTCAAGGACAAGCTCGGCCAGCAGCTGTTTTCGAAGAACATCCGTATCATCGACGATCCCCTGCGCAAGCGCGGCCTGCGCTCGCAGACCTTCGATGCCGAAGGTGTCGCGGTCAAGAAGATCGCGCTGATCGACGAGGGCGTGCTGACGACCTGGCTGCTCGACTGCGCCACCGCGCGCGAGCTCGGCCTCACCACCACCGGCCACGCCCATCGCGGCGTCTCCTCCTCGCCCTCGCCGGGGCCATATAATCTGCATCTCGAGCCCGGCACGCCGACGCCGACTGAACTGATCGCCGACATCAAGCAGGGCTTTTACGTCACCGATCTGATCGGCTCGGGCGTCAACGGCGTCACCGGCGATTACAGCCGCGGCGCCTCCGGCTTCTGGATCGAGAACGGCGAGCTGACCTATCCCGTCAGCGAAGTGACGATCGCAGGGCACCTGTTCGAGATCTTCAAGTCGATGCAGCCCGCCAACAATCTCGAATTCCGCTACGGCATCAATGCGCCGACGGTGCGCATCGAGGGTTTGACGCTTGGCGGACGCTGACGCGAACGAGACCATCCTGGCGCGCGACGCCGCGCTGCTGCGAGAGACGGTGCAGGACGCGGGCGCGCTGGCGCAGTCGATGTTCCGCACCGAGCTGAAGACATGGACCAAGGGCGCGTCCTCGCCGGTCTCGGAAGCCGACATCGCCGTCAACGATTTGCTGGAAGCACGCCTGCGCGGCGCCACGCCGGACTATGGCTGGCTGTCGGAGGAGAGCGCCGATGATTCCACGCGGCTGTCGCGGCGGCTGACCTGGGTGGTCGATCCCATCGACGGCACCCGCAATTATCTGGGCGGCCATGACGAATGGTGCGTCAGCGTGGCGTTGGTCGAGGATGCCTCGCCCTTGCTCGCCGCCGTGTTCGCGCCGACCAGTGACGAGTTCTTTTTCGCCGTCCGCGGCCAGGGCACGATGCTCAACGGCAAGTGGGTCACGGCGACGGCCGGCTCAGCGCTCAACTTCTCCCGGATCGCCGGCCCGAAGCCGATGGTCGAGCGGCTCAATACCTCGGGCGGCGACATCAAGCTGCACCCGCGAATCGGTTCGCTCGCTCTGCGGCTCTGCCGGGTCGCCCATGGCGCGCTGGATGCGGCCTTTGCGGGGGGAAACAGTCATGATTGGGATCTTGCGGCGGCCGATTTGATCGTGCAGGAAGCGGGTGGTAGGATGAGCGACCTCTCCGGAGACCCCATCCTCTATAACCGCAGGGAAGTTACGCACGGGGTGCTGGTGGCAGCGGGACGCGATCGTCATGCGAGCATTGTCGCGCATTTTCGAAATCGACCCTTGCCCTGAAGCACGCTCGTGGACTTGTCGACCACTGCTTTGCCGGGCAGCCCGTTAGGAACCGAACCCATGCCAGATAGTGCCCCGCAACAACTGCTTCATCTTGTGATTGGTGGCGAGCTGCTCGACCTCGAGCACAACACCTTCAAGAACCTGGACGACGTCGAGATCGTCGGCCTCTATCCGAACTATGCGTCCGCCCACGTCGCCTGGCGCGCCAAGGCGCAGAGCACGGTCGACAACGCGCAGATGCGCTATTTCATCGTCCATCTCCACCGGCTGCTCGACCCGAATCAAGAATCGAAGGCGCGTTGAAAAAACTGCTTCGCAATACGCTGCGAAGCAGCTGGTTTCAGCGTGCCGTCGGGGTCCTGGCGGCCGAATATCTGCGGCTGGTCTGGCGGACCAATAAATTCACGTTCGATCCGCCAGAGGTCTACGACATCGTCGAGCCGCAGATCCCGGCGATCTTCGCCTTCTGGCATGGCCAGCATTTCCTCACCCCCTTCATCAAGAACAAGGACTCCTACCGGGCCAAGGTCCTGATCTCGCGGCACCGCGACGGCGAGTTCAACGCCATCGCGGTGGAGCGACTCGGGATCGGCCTGATCCGCGGTTCCGGCGACCACGGCAGCGCGTTCCATCGCAAGGGTGGGGTCGGCGCCTTCAAGGAGATGGTGCGGACGCTGCAGGACGGTTGTAATGTCGCCCTGACCGCCGATGTCCCCAAGCGCGCGCGCGTGGCCGGGCTCGGCATCATCATGCTGGCACGGGAATCGGGGCGGCCGATCATGCCTTTCGCAATGGCGACCAGCCGCTTCATCCGGCTCAAGAACTGGGACCGCACCACCATCAACCTGCCGTTCGGGCGTGGCGCATTGGTCGGCATCAAGGAAATCCACGTTCCCGCAGATGCCGACGCGGCCATGATGGAGACGCTGCGGCAGGAGCTGGAAGACACGTTGAACGAGGCGACCCGCCGCGCCTATGCGCAGCTCGGCCGTCCGGGGCCGCAAGATGGCTAATTCGCTGCCGATGACGTTGCGGATGTATCAGCGCCTGGCCTCTGGCCTGGTGCCGCTGGCGCCCGCGCTGATCAAGCGGCGGCTGAAGCAGGGCAAGGAGGATCCCGCGCGCGTCGGCGAGCGGCGGGGGCTGTCCCAGGACGTGCGTCCGCATGGTCCCCTGGTCTGGATTCATGGCGCCAGCGTCGGCGAAGTTCTCGCCGCGGCGGCGCTGATCGAGCGCCTGCGCGAGCTGAACCTGCGCATCCTGCTCACGTCGGGCACCGTCACCTCGGCCGCGGTGGTGGCCAAGCGCTTTCCGCCCGACGTCATCCACCAATACGTGCCCTATGATTCCCCGCGCTATGTCGCCCGCTTCCTCGACCACTGGAAGCCGTCGCTGGCGCTGTTCATCGAATCCGACCTCTGGCCGAACCTGATCCTGGCGGGCGCGACGCGCCGGGTGCCGATGGTGCTGATCAACGGGCGGATGTCGCCGCGCTCCTTCCCGCGATGGCGGCGCATGTACGGCACCATCTCGGCGCTGCTCTCGCGTTTCGATATTTGTCTGGCGCAGTCGCAGACCGACGCGGAGCGCTTCTCCGCGCTCGGCGGCCGCGACGTCGTCACGACAGGCAATCTCAAGCTCGACGTGCCGGCGCCGCCGGCCGATCCCGCAAAACTCGAACGGCTGATGGCGATGACGCGCGGGCGTCCGATCATCGTCGCGGCCTCGACCCATCCGGGCGAGGACGAGATGCTGGTCGCGGCGCATCGCAGCCTCGTCGGTTTCTTCCCGCAGCTTTTGACCGTGATCGTGCCGCGGCATCCCGATCGCGGCTCGTCGATCGCAGGCCTGATCACGGCGTCGGGCCTGAAGCCCTCCTTGCGTTCGCGCGACGAGTCCCTGGCCGCCGGCACCGACATCTATGTCGCCGACACCATGGGCGAGCTCGGCCTGTTCTATCGCCTGTCGCCGGTCGTGTTCATGGGCGGATCGCTGATCCGCCACGGCGGCCAGAATCCGATCGAGGCGATCAAGTTAGGGGCGGCCATCGTCCATGGCCCGCACGTCTTCAACTTCGCCGACGTCTATGAGGCGCTCGATGCCAGCGGCGGCGCGCGCCAGGCCGACACGCAGGAGCTGCTGGTCAAGCAGATCGGCCAGCTGCTGGCCGATCCCGCCATGCGCGACAAGATGCAGCAGGCAGGTCATGGCGTGGTCGAGCAGCTCGGCGGCGCGCTCAACCGCACCATGGCCGCGCTCGAGCCCTATCTGCTGCAATTGCGAATCGAGATGGGAGCCGCCAATGCGTGAGCCGGCCTTCTGGTACCGGCCGCGTTCCCCGACATCGCATCTGCTCAGCCCCCTGGGCGCGCTTTACGGCGCCATCACCGCGCGGCGCATGGCACGCCCCGGCTTTGACGCCGGCATCCCCGTGATCTGCGTCGGCAACTATCATGTCGGCGGCGCCGGCAAGACGCCGACCGTGCTGGCGCTGACCAGGCTGTTGCGCGAGCTCGGCGAGACGCCGGTGGTGCTGAGCCGCGGCTATGGCGGGCGACTGACGGGCCCGGTCATGGTCGACCGCGCGCGCCACAGCGCAGCCGATATCGGCGACGAACCGCTGATGATGGCGCGCGACGTCCCTGTCGCCGTGGCACGCGATCGCCTCGAAGGCGTCGCGCTTGCCAAATCGCAAGGCGCCACCGTGATCCTGATGGACGACGGTTTCCAGAATCCGCGCCTGCTCAAGGATACCTCGCTGATCGTGATCGACAGCGAACGGGGCCTCGGCAACGGCAAGGTGTTTCCTGCCGGCCCCCTGCGCGCGCCCCTGAAGGCGCAGCTCGCGCGCACCGACGCGCTGGTGCTGATCGGCGACGGCCGTGCCGCCAATGATGTCGCGGCCGAGCTCGCCAAGCGCAACAAGCCCGAGCTGCGCGCACGGTTGAAGCCGGATGCAGCCTCGCTGGCGCAGCTGTTCGGCAAGAAGGTTTTCGCCTTCGCCGGCATTGGCGATCCCGAGCGCTTCTTCCGGACACTGCGCGCCGGCGGGATCGAGGTCGCTCGCACGCGTCCCTTCGCCGATCACCACATGTTCTCGGACGACGAGATCGCCGCGTTGGCGGCGGACGCCGGCCGCGAGCAGCTCACGCTGGTGACGACCGAGAAAGACCTCGCCCGCCTGCGCGGCCGCGCCGGCGTGCCCGACGGTATCGTGCCCTTCGCCGTCCAGCTCGAATTCGACGACCCGGCAAAGCTGCGGCAATTGATCAGCGATCATCTCTACAAGGCGCGCGAGCGGCGTTTCGGTAGACGCTGAATTCGTAGGGTGGGTTAGCCCGAAGGGCGTAACCCACCACTGTTGCCATCCGCAGAGACAGACCGCGGTGGGTTACGCCTTCGGCTAACCCACCCTACGGCACCTGCGCCAGGTTCACCATTCAGCCGACATTCAGCCGACATTCATCGCAACTCTCCTATGCCTGACCATCAGGAGAATGCGATGAAACTGCCCGCCATTGCCGTTGCCGCCAGCCTTGTGTGTCTGATCATTGCGCCCGTGTTCGCGCAAACGACGCCGTCTGCTGCTCCCACCGCCACCGTGCCGGTGCCCGCGGCCAAGCGCGTCACCTGTCTCGCCACGACGGCAAGCCTCAAGGGGCAGGACAAGCGCGACCAGATGCAGCTCTGCCTGGCGCAGGCGCGGGTGGATTGCCTGAAGCAGGCGATCGATCAGAAGGTCGTCGGCGCGCCCCGCAAGAGCTTCATCAAGACCTGCGTGGGCGGCGATGGCACCGAGCAGCAATAGCAGCGTGATGCCACGAACGCGCTGCCGTAGGGTGGGCAAAGCGCGGCGTGCCCACGCTCCTGGTCGTCGTCATGACGAGACGGTGGGCACGGCGCGTTGCGCCTTTGCCCACCCTACGGGATTTACGAGATCACAACGGCTTCGGCGCGCCCGGAAAGTGCCGTTGCAGCACGGCGGCGGGCGTGGCGTAGGCTTCCTGCAAATCCACGCTCCAGTATTTCAGCTCGTCGAGCGGGATCCGCGTGTCGGTGATCGCGCAGCGCACATAGGTCCCCGGCGAGATCACGCGGAAATCGCCGTCGAGATATTGCACCTGCGCTTCGCCATGGCCGGAAGAGCCGAACTTGTTCAGCACGGTCGAAAGTCTCCGTGGAAGGGCCTCTCCGCAAAAACCCTGGAGGGCACGATGTGTTGGACGGATGTAGCATAGATAGGGTGGCTTGTCCGCCCGGTAAACCCACCGGTTTGTGATGTTTTGGCGCCGTTTTCGCGTGATACTGCTCAGCCGAAGGATCCCCTGGCAGAGCCCGATGCGCCTTCGATTGACCGCCCTGTTCCTGACGCTGCTGATGTCGGCCGCGCAAGCCGCGCCGGCGCCGCAGACGGTCGAGATTCCACTCTCCTCGGGCATGCTGCATGCGCAGCTGTTCAAGCCCGCGGGCGAGGGGCCGTTCCCGACCGTGATCGCGCTGCATGGCTGCGACGGCCTCGGCGGCCATGCCGATCCCGTGCTGCCGCGCTATCGCGACTGGGCCGAGCGGCTGCTCAAGGCCGGCAATGCCGTGCTGCTGCCCGACAGCTATGGCTCGCGCGAGCTCGGACCGCAATGCCGTGTCAAGGAGAGCCACGTCAAGGCGCGGCGCGAGCGCGTCGCCGACGTCGCAGCCGCGCGCGCCTGGCTGATGAAGCAGAGTTGGGTGGCGCGCGACCGCGTCAGCCTGATCGGCTGGGCCAATGGCGCCAGCGCGCTGCTCTGGGCGGTGCGCCCGCAGAGCGCGGCGCGCGATCAGGGTCCGGATTTCCGCGCCGCGATCGCGTTCTATCCGGATTGCCGGATCTCCGCCGGCCTCGGCTGGAGTGCGCGGGTGCCGACGCTGGTGCTGATCGGCGCCGATGACGACGTCTCGTCGCCACAGGCCTGCCGCCAGATGGTGGACGGCGCCCATGGCCGCAGCGCGCTCGCGCGTATTGTCGTCTATCCCGGCGCCTATCACGATTTCGACCGCGCCAACACGCCGCTGCATGCAGCGAGCGGCAGCACCGACGCCGCCGCGCCCGAGCACGGTCATCTCGGCACGGACGCGGTCGCGCGCGCGGAATCGCAGAAGGAAGTCGCGGAATGGCTGGCGCGGTAGCGGCTGTGTCGTAGCCCGGATGGAGCGCAGCGCAATCCGGGAATCTCAACACGCGGCACGAACCCCGGATTACGCTGCGCTCCATCCGGGCTACGGGCTTTCGAAGCGGGGCCGCCCGAGGAACAACGTGAGGCGGACAGCCCCGCATCGACCACCGCCCTGCACGGATCATGGCCGACCGTGACTCTACGGATCGCGCGTGAATGCGGTTTCAGTCTGCGGCCGTGCCTTAGTTCGACCATGATGTCGATTCAACGCAATCCTCATGCGCAACCGCTTCGTCCTGTTCTCCTCCGCACTGATTGTCTTCACCGTCGCGATCTTCCTGTTCGAGGCCCATGCCGGCGCACCGATGATCGCGCCGGAACATTGCGGCTTCTGGACCACGATCGACGCGGGATTGTCCTGCCGCTGACGCGCGCCAATCCGTCACCCTGAGGTGCTCGCCTCTTCGGCGAGCCTCGAAGGGCGACGGCCCGGCTGCATCTCGGCCGTACATCCTTCGAGGCTCCCCTTGCGATGCGGTCGCATCGCAAGCCTCGCACCTCAGGATGACGGGTCTGACGGTGACGAACGGGCTATGTGCTGCGTCAATCACCTTCGCTCGCGCCTAGAACAAGCTGCCCTGATCCACCGGCTTGCCGACACGCTTCGGCACCGGCTTCGCGTCCTGCGCGGCCGGCTTCGGTTGTGACGGCGCGCGCTTTGGCGCGGGCGCCGGGCGATCCGCATCCGCGGTCGCCGCGACGCGGCCATCCGCGAACTCGATCTCGACGCGGGCGCCGGGCCCGATCGCATCCGCGGAATGCAGGGGATGGCCGGCCTCATCGCGCACCAGCGCAAAGCCGCGCGCGAGCACGCCGCGGTAGGACAGCGCGGACAGCAGCTTGCCGCTGTTTTCGACACGCGTATCGAGACGGTGCAGCAGCGTCGCCAGCGCGCGCCCCGCGCGCTCGCCAAGCCGCTGCGTGCGCTCGCGCTGGCGGGCAATCGCGTTGCGCTGCGCCTGCGCATTCGACAGCTTCGAGGCGCGCAGGCGCACCTCGAGCCCGGCAAAACGATCGCGCCGCTGCCGCAGCAGCGAGCGCGCGGACAGGCCGAGCCGCTCGCCGCACACGGTGAGGCGATGATCGGCCTGCGAGATCTGGCCGTGCAGCACGCGCAGCGTCAGTTTCGAACTCGCCGCGGTGAACCTGCGGAAATGCGAGTGCGTGTTGGCCTTCAATCCGCGCGGCAGCGAAGCCCCTGCCGAATCCAGCCGTTGCCGCGGGATCGCGAGCAGATCGCCGGCGGCAGGCAGCGCGCGTGCGGCGGCCCGCAGCTCGCTGCGGCGGCTCTCATGGGCGCGCTGCCAATAGGCGCGGGTGCGGCGCGCGAGATCGGCGACCTCGACGAACAGATCGCTGCGCACCGGCACGGCCATCTCGGCCGCCGCCGTCGGCGTCGGCGCGCGCTTGTCGGCGACGAAATCGATCAGCGTGATGTCGGTCTCATGCCCCACCGCCGAGATCAGCGGGATCATGCTCTCGGCGGCCGCCCGCACCACG
>NZ_AKIY01000017.1 GCF_000282615.1 Bradyrhizobium sp. YR681
GATCGCTGCGGCGGCCGCGATCGGGTCTGCCAGGCTGCCGTTAGCGGCACTTTGCGCAGCCGAGGGCACGCTTCTCGTGCGCACGGACGAAGCCCAGTCGTTCAATCCGCGACTGGGCTCAGGGGCAAGAAGTGCCTCGAGCGGAAACCGCACGAATGGAAACGAAGACGTGCCGCCACTCGTCCCGGAGGTCGTCGTCCGCTGCACCGCTGCGAAATCGCTCGCACCAAGACCATTTCCACCGTCAGTTCGGCTAAGGGCGCCACTTCTGCCGGATGTCGCCGGTCCGCGTACATTACCCAGACCGCTCCAATTGCCGAAGCGATCTGAGAGGTCCCAAGGCGCGGCTCCTGAGGTGGGAGGCGAGTTGTCCAGCGCCTGTTGGGCACGTATCGTTCCGTCGACAAAGGGGATCGGCGCGGTTCTTGGCGCTCCGCCAATGCGCCGGGCGGCATCCGGCGACAACACATTTGGCGAGGCAGGACGCTCCGGCCAACTCGTCGCCCCGAACGCCGGCTCCACGGCTTGCGTCTGCGCGAGAGAGCGAATCGGTTGGGCTCCAGCACCCCATTGCTCACCCCCTTGCTTGGGCTGAGGTGCAGCATCTGCCATCTTCTTGTTTGCCCAGGCTATGACCCAACTGGCTGTCTTGCCACGAAGGAAAGGATTGGCCTGGATGGCGTTGTCGTCGAGGATCGATTCCACCGGCGTATTCGGATCTGCCTTCATCAGTTTGACACCGCCGCCCGGGCCGGCAAAGTGCATGAGATAGGTCGAGGTCGGCGTGACGGGAACGCCGGCCCGACGAAGCCTCGCTCCGTTCTCTGCCGCATACCTGGCCGTCATCTCCTTCGAAAGGTCGGCGTTTTTCCGAAGCTCGAGAATCTCCGCGTCGGATTTGTCTTTCGCCAGGTCGTGCCGGTAGCGCTTGATCATATCAAGCCAGGTCCCGTTGATGAACTGCCCGAGCCCGAGTGCGCTCGAGGTCTTGTTCGGGTTGTTCGCCTTCTTCAGATCGCCGCTGCTCTCGGCTGAAATGATCTTGTCATGAATATCCATCTGGTCCCCACAAACGAGAACAGCGGCCCGAGAGGACCGCTGTTCAATTCCAGCGATTGAAATTTTCCCTGCACCAGCCGCACCAAAGCGCAGCCGAGCCTCGATCTCGTCAACGATCGTCGATCAGCAATCGAGCCAGGAACCGTCACACCATTGTAGAGGTTTCCCGCGCTGCAACTTCATCCCCTTACTTGCCAGCAGGAACTCCCCACTTGCGGTCGTCAGGATCGAGCTCCCCTCTCATCACCGCGGCCTGCGCACCGCTCGGCGCACCGAGGTAGGACATCACCCCCTCATGGACGAGCACACCCCACGCCTGGGTGCCGTTCGGCGCAAACATGACGGCCAGGTGGGTGTTGGCGCAACTGTATTCCTTAGCGCAGACCGTGAACACCTCGTACGTGACCCCGTCAATGTCCACCAGCTCGGCCGGGGTACTGTTGTAAGCAACATCATTCTGGGCGAGAACATCACGGGCCCAGCGCGGCAGCTTGCCGGCATGCTCGACCAGAATCTTCGACGCTTGCGCGTAGGCCGGCTTCTTGAGCACGTCGAACAGAAAGGGGGTCGTCACCTTCGGTGGAGGCTCTGCAACATATAGCTGTCGTTTCAGCACCGCCTGCTGCGCATCACTTGGAGATCCCAGGAAGGACACGACTCCCTTTTCGTTGAGCCCGGCCCACGCCTGCGTGGCGTTCGGGGCAAACATGACAACAATTGAGGTATCGCTGCACTTTGCCACGCTCACGCACATGCCAAACAGCTCGTAGCTGGTTCCGGCAATGTCCGTGGTGATTCGAACGCTACTCGCATAAGCACCGTTCCTCTTGAGGATTTCCCGAGTCCAGGCCGGCGCGTCGTCGAGCAGCTTCGTCAACGTCTGCACATAGGCCGGCTTGTTCAAGACCCCGGACAGATAACCGATCGCCATTGCAGGCGAGTACGCGACACACATCGTCACCAGGGCCGCCGCCATCACGATCCAACGAAACTGCCGCCGCATGCTTACTCCCTCAAACGCTCCACACCGTGGGACATCACTACCATAGGTGGCACATGCTCGTACACCTGCGGCGAGGTCGGCAGGCCCCGGCACAACGATCCCCACGTTCATCATCTTGCAAATGCTTCCCCGTAGTCAAACGCGAAGAGGAGCCCGGTGAGCAGACCCGTCGCCCTCAAGACGAGGCCAAAGCGCCGTCGGTGGCCTCCCGGTTCGCCGCGGCCTTGGCGCCCAAGGGCATCGTCTGGGACATATTTTTCTGATCGGTCATGTCATGCACCGTATGCGCCACGATCTTCATCGCACCGTTCGATTCCGCGACATCCTGGGCGAGCAGTGCGAACTGGTCGTCGGTGAGATCGTAGTAAGTCTCGCGGCTCTCTTCCTCCCGCTCTTCCCACCAGACCTTGACGATTCCGGCCTTCGACAGCAGCGCGTCCTTGATGAAGGAATAGAGGACCATGAAGCCGCCGTTCTGCTGCATGAAGACGTGATTGACGTAGTCCGTCTCCTGTTGCGCGGCCGCGACGTCCTCGGGGCCGACCGGCTCGAAGCGCACGACCTCATCGGAGCCGGCGAAGATGTCCATCAACGACGGCATCAGGCCTTCGATGGTATCGGCGACGTCGGTCGACACCGCGCGCGAGCGGCCGTCCTGCGCCGGCATGTCCTTGCGCATGTCGCCAAGGTAATAGTCCATCGCGTCCGCCCGCTCCTCGGCAAGCCGCGCCGCCGACATCGCGGCGAGCGCATTTGCCTTCTCGGCGGCGAGCATCGCCTTGACTTCGGAGATCGACATTTTGGCCATGGACCACCTTTCGGATCAGCACTTGTTCGCGGCAGCGAACGGGCACGCAGTAATCGAGCGCGGCAAACTTGAATGGCCTCACCCGCCAATTCGCTCGTTGAATCCAGAGAACGGCAGGTAGGGCACTGGCGAAGTGCCTGCTGTGAAGACGTCCGCCGCGTTCGGAGCCGCCTGCCGGGTCAGTCTGCGCATGTCGCTGCGACGTGCGGCACCGGGCGCATCGGGAGCGTTGTCCTCGAGCGTATCGCGAGCAGGCGCGCTTCCGGTCGGGGATGCCATCCAGCGGCCGAACCTCTCTGCAAACGACGCACCCTGATCCGGCTGCGCCGCATCGTCACGGCCTTGAGCGGGTGGCAAGCGTCGCACACGCTCCGAAGGCGTATCGTATCCGCCGCCGATATAGGCGTAATCCCGCTGGAGATCGCGG
This sequence comes from Bradyrhizobium sp. YR681, assembly GCF_000282615.1. Taxonomy (GTDB): domain Bacteria; phylum Pseudomonadota; class Alphaproteobacteria; order Rhizobiales; family Xanthobacteraceae; genus Bradyrhizobium. The sequence goes on from NZ_AKIY01000017.1 coordinate 3,298, forward strand.
AGCGCGTCCGGGATCGGCAGCGGGTGCTGTCGCATGACCTTCGCTTTTGGATCGCGCGCCAGCGTGTCGGCAATATCGGAGAGATACTCATCGTTGATCCCGGGAAGCACATAGAGTCCCGCATTTACGCCGGCTGCCCGCATGATGCGATCCACGATCGTCGTACAAACGCGGGGATCCAGCTTCAAGGCGTTGTACCAGCGTCCCTCGCGGCCGATGCGATCGATCTCGGCATGCGCGGCGCGTGCCTGTTCTGCGGTGATCGGCACCGTATAGGTCCGATGGTCCTCGCCGAACACATTGGAGAAATCAGAAGGCAGCGACGTCGTTCCCGTTGGAACGGTATGGACGTCAAGCTTGCCGGGCCAGATCGGCATGTTGTGCTTTCCCGGACCGAAGCCTGCGTAGGTCTGCCCCGACGGATCGGTCAGGGTGACGGCCGCATGACCGACCCCATACGGATTGAGTTGAATTGTCAGCGCATGTCGATCCGGCATCGATCGCTCCTGAACTCGGCGCCTGCCCCCGCGGAGCCCCGGCGCACTGGAATAGGGACGTTTCATTCATCGAAAGGCGCGCCGGCGGTGCGGCCAGCCCGTCGATCAGGCACCAGGACTCATCGATCGTCCCCGCGGACGCGGTCGAACCACCAATGATCGATACGCCTCAGCGTCGGCGCGATGCTGATGATGATCTGCTCGAGGATGCATCCGGACAAATAAGCGACGGCGAAACTCACGAGATACACGCCGACGCCAACGACGGGATAATAGTTGACGAGCAGCCACTCCATCGGCGCTTCCGGCATGGCTCCAACGACCAACCAGCCGGGAAGAGCGCTGAGTGCCAGAAAAAATCCACGCGTCTTGCCGTCAAGCGCGAGATAGGCCACGGCGAGCATGAACAGAACATAAGACGCATAGAGGCCAACGCAGATCAGGCCACCTCGATTGAACTTCACGCCCCTTGCCTCCTGTCATCCGCGATCGCGTCTCGCCTCAGGCCCGTCCGAAAGCGGTATAGATGGCCAACGCCGCGGCCAGCAGCACGAGGATACAAATCCCAAATCCGATCCAGCCGGCAGCCCCCTGTCGCAATTCGAAACGTCCATTCGCGTCACGGCGATAACACGGCCATCGCAACGGCTGTGAGACCGCATTGAAGGGCTCAACATAGATCCGTCCAAAGGAGAGGAACGGCAAGACGGCTCGGGCCACCGCGTATCCGATCAGGTCGACCAGTATTTTGAACGCCGACATCGCAAACTCGCGCAGCGGTAGAGACTACACTCCATAGAACATAACAAGAACATCGTCAACCCCAGGTTTTATCGCGACCCGCTCGTTACTCACACCCAGCCCTGCTCGGCATAGCGGATTGGCCGGTTGAACGCCGATACCCTGCCCGGCTGCTCGTAGCAGATCGCCATCAATCCCAGCGCATCCGCGGCATGGCTCGACCAGTCGTGCTCGGGGCCGAGACCGATATCGCGCGCCTCGTCCTTGCGCTCGTGATAGAAGCCGAGCGCTTCGCGGCCGGGCTCCGTCGTGTCCTTGTTGAACCAGAGCTGCGGTCCCAGTCGCCGCAGCGCCTCGATCCGCATCATCGCCGCGCCCGGCCCCTGGTTCTTCACCGGAGGCTCGACCGTGAAGCCGGCCTCGCGCAGATGATCCTCATAGCGCTTGCCGGTGATGTTGTTGGCGGCGATGCCGTCATGCGGAAGGTAGAGGACGGCGTTGTCGTAGCCGCGCGAGCGCAGCCAGTTGACGTGAAATGCCAGCACCTGGCCGACGCTCTCGTAATAATCGAGAATGCGAACTTCGTTCCCGACCCACTGCACGATCCAGATCGCGAACGCATCCGCCGCAGCGCCTGCGCCGCCGATATCGATGAAGGCGCGCAGCGGCAACAGCGGATCCGCCGCGACCTTGCCGATCCGCCCCTGCGCCTGCGCCTCGGATAGCAGCGAGGCGAAGTAGGCGCCCTCGAAGGCGCGCGCATACTCGCCCTCCCAGATGTGATCGTAGCGCTCCGGATAGAGCTTCTGGTCGAGCAACCGCTCCTCCTCCAGCACATCGGGAAACCAGGGATTGTCGCGCCAGTTCGCCTTCACGACCACAGCCCCCTCCGGCTGGCGCCCGCGCAGGAAATCGTCGATCGCATCGCTCTTGCGGCGCGGGTTCCAGCTCGCCCACAGCTCGGAGTCCCTGGCGCGGATCGTCGGCCGCAGCAGCGCGAGGCTGCGTGCGCTCAGGCTTTGCGCCTCGTCGATCCAGGCGATGCGAAACCCCTCCAGGGATTTGATCGAGTCGGCCGTGTGATCCTGAACCCCGCGGAAGATGATCAGCCCGTCGCCGGGCGTCTCGATCTTGTCGCTGAAGAGCCTGAAGCCATGGCCGAGACCGAGGCTGCCGATCTTGCCCTCGATCAGCCGCTTCGAGGACTGCGCCAGCGTCCGCTGCGCCTCGCGGATGCAGACCGCGAGCGTGCCGCGATCGGCCTGGCAGGTCTCGACCAGGAGTTCGCCGAAGAAATGCGACTTGCCCGAGCCGCGCCCGCCGTAGACGCCCTTGTAGCGCGCTGGCTTGAGCAGTGGTTCGAATATCTTGGCGGTCGGAATTTTCAGGATGGACAATGGATGCGCTCGCTCGCCCCAGGCCAGGGCAGGCCTATGCGCCTGCGCCACATTGCGGACCAGTCTTCGTTGTTGGTATTCCGCGTTGCCTCCGCTTGTTGCAGCACTTGCGTGCAACGTGCCTGTGCCGGCTAACGTCGGTCATGGATCGGACGCAACATCATCGCTTGCGCTTCCGGGATACACGATGATCCGCTCGATGCGGTGGATCAATTCCAGCACGCCGTCTTCGCCGTTCTCGACCGGTTGCGCCGCCCTGCCCCAGCCGCGATCCAGGATCGCGTTGGCGGCCGAGACGCGCGCGGCCGGCGTTGCGTCGTCGCTGCGCATGATGCCGACCAGCACCCTGAGCGCCGTCCTGGTGTGGCTGCGCGCCAGCGAGCGGATTTCGGTCAGCGTGCGCGCACTGGACGTCTTCCGTCGCGCAGGCGCGCGGACCGGCTCACGCACAAGCGCAATCTCCATCTCCTCGATCAAGACAACATCTCCCACAGCACGATTGCGACCAGGCCCGCGAGCGCGAGCGATATCAGATAGGCGGTCATCGTCTCTCCCCGACAGAAAAAATGCGCGGCAGATCGCGAATGAGGCGCGATCGTTTCGGGCGCGAACCCTATCTCCGTGTCTCCGGAGACCGCAGCGGCGCGAGCGAACGGCGCTCGCACCGCGAGCCGGCACGTTCGCGCGTGCACGGCCAGCAATGGTTCGGACGGCGGCACGCCGATCGGCGCTGCCTGAACGCGTATCAGCTGAGTGCGTGGCCGTGTTGCGTGGCCACCGTCCGATTCCGCAAACTGGGTACGAAAAAACCCGCGGCGGAATGTGTCCCGCGCGGGTGTTACGAACTTTTCGATGATGCCACTATGCCAGTGTTTTGCCCGACGGGTCAACCGTTATTTCGTTTTTTACGAACTTAGATCGGCAACAGGCTTTCTGGAAGCCGGGCACCATCGATCGTCGACATGAAAAAGCCCGCCACGGAGTGTTCCGCGCGGGCCGAACCAGATTTTCGATGATGCCATTCTGCCAGTGTTTTGCCCGACGTGTCAATCGAGCGCGAAGAGAGCAGCCCTTCCTCCCAACTCAATATGTGGTGCGCAAGGGGCTTGCTTCAAGTCCCCGACCATCGCGTAGAACCCCGGACCCGACAACAAGCCGAGGGGTCACGAATGCCTGTCCTGCTTCCGACGTCCCGTGCGCGCAGCCAGACTGAAGGCATCCGCGCGAAGAACCCGGCGACGACAGACCATGCCGTCATCATCGCCGGCGGCGGTCCGACCGGGCTGATGCTGGCCGCCGAGCTCGCGCTCGCGAATGTCGACGTCGCCGTCGTTGAGCGACGCGCGGATCAGGAACTCACCGGAACGCGCGCCGGCGGATTGCACGCGCGCAGCATCGAGATCCTCGATCAGCGCGGCGTCGCGGAACGCTTCCTGCGCGAAGGACAGATCGTCCAGCTCACAGGCTTCGCCTGGACCAGGCTCGACATCGGCGACCTGCCGACCCGGCATCCCTACGGCCTCGCACTGCGGCAGAGCCACATCGAGCGCATCCTCGCCGAATGGGCCGAGGAGCTCGCGGTGCCGGTCTATCGAAACGCCGAGGTGACCGGCTTCGCCCAGGACGAGACCGGCGTCGATGTCGTGCTGTCCGGCGGCGAGACGTTGCGGGCAAACTATCTGGTCGGCTGCGACGGCGGCCGCAGCCTGGTGCGCAAGACCGCCGGCATCGACTTCGTCGGCTCCGGTCCGACGCTCAGCAACCTCATGGCGGAGGTCGAGATGCGCGAGGCGCCGGCATGGGGCCTGCGTCACGACGCGCTCGGTTTTCACGGCCTCAGCAAGACCGAGAGCGGACGCGTGCTGGTGGTCGTGACGGAAGCCACGCTCGACCGCACCGGCGATCCCACGCTGGCCGATCTCAGCAACGCGCTCAGGGCCGTGTACGGCACCGACTTCGGCCTGCAAAATCCAACCTGGATCTCGCGCTTTACGGACGCGAGCCGGCAGGCTGCGTCCTATCGCAAGGGACGCGTGCTGCTCGCCGGCGATGCCGCGCATATTCATCACTCCGTCGGCGGCCAGGGCCTCAACACCGGCCTGCAGGACGCGGTCAATCTCGGCTGGAAGCTGGCGCAGGTCGTCAAGGGCACCTCGCAAGACAGCCTGCTGGACAGCTACCATGCCGAGCGCCATCCCGTCGCCGCGCGGACTTTGCGCAACACCATGGCGCAGATCGCCCTGCTCCGCCGCGCCAGCGAGGGCCTCGCGGCCGCGCGCGACGTCATCGCCGAGCTGCTCGGCATGGACGAGCCGCGACAACGCTTTGGCGCGATGATGAGCGGCCTCGATATCAGCTACGATTGCGGCGACGGCCACCCGTTGCTCGGACGGCGCATGCCCGATCTCGACCTGACGGTCGAAGGACAGCCACTGAAGTTTTTCACGCTGCTGCACGGTGCGCGCGGCGTGCTGCTCGATTTCGGCAAGGCCCGCGGCATCGACATCGCGCCCTGGGCAGATCGCGTCAGCCTCATCGATGCCGCCACTGACGGCCCGTGGCAGCTTCCGGCCATCGGAGAGGTCGCGGCGCCCAAAACCGTGCTGGTGCGGCCCGATGGGCATGTGGCCTGGGTGGGAAACGACGGCCAGCACGGACTTGCGGATGCGCTGAGTACCTGGTTCGGACCGGCTGCGGCGTAGCATGTCTCACGACGACCGAAACAAACAAAGCCCGCGGCATCCCGCGGGCTTGATCAAAACTCTTTCGATGATGCCATTCTGCCAGTGTTTTGCCCGACGTGTCAATCGAGCGAACTCGAACGGCATACGCACGGCTCCGTCATCAACCTTCACTCCGGCGGAAGCAACGGCCGTATCCAGCGCGAGAACCACTCCTCGCCATCATTGCGCGGATTGCCTGTGCCATCTACTCCGAAGATCGGCGGCGGTATGATGTAGCTCGGCTCATCCCCAAGCGGACCGATCGGCTTGCTCGCCTGCGAAGGCCAGCCGCTAGCTGTCGACGTAATCCAGTTGCCAAACCGATCGTTGAATTCAGTGGAAGGCAGATATGGAACAGGCGCGCTCCCCGACGTGAAGACGCTACCCGCGTTAGACGTGTTCAAGCGGGTGAGACGGCGAACGTCTTGCGGTGCGGCAGCTTCCGCAGCAGGAGGGACCGACACTTCTTGCCCATTCGGGGCAGGCACGGCGCCGGCCGGCGTATCAGCCCAGCTTCCGAAGCGATCCGCAAATGTGCCGGCCCGCATCGGCCCTTGATCGAACGAGCCGTTCGGAACTTGCGCTGCCGCGGAACGCGCCCCGAACGGATGACCATCGATATTCAATGCGTCCTGGGCCGGATCAAATGGATGGAGAGAAGGAGCTTCGGAAATAGTCTCTCTCTCGCCAGCATTGCCAGTCGGTTTCGCGCTAGCGGCCGTTGCTCCAATGAGCCCAAGAGTCGCCATTGGTAATAATACCGGTAACAGTGGCATCAATGCAGGTACCGCCATTGCCGCCGCAAATATTGCTAATCCGCCGAGAACCGCTGGACCGTCATTCTGATCAGAACGCATCTTGTATGGATTCGGCCCCAGCGTTGGCGAACCATCAGTAAACCTGAGTAAATCGCTTGTCTCGGAATGGAACTGCAACTCTTGCGGCTCCGGTGGCACGGCCGTGCTGGGAGGCAATTGACCAAGCCGCCGCTCATCTCCGCCTAACGCCGGAAAGGCCGGGATTCCGCTTGAGAAGCGCGGATCGCTCCGCGTAAACCCTTCCGTTCCGCTCAGGGCACCGAGAGAGGGCAGCGTGGAGCCCGACGGCGGCGGAAAGTCAGCAGGGTCGACCGGAGTCGAGCCAGGTATGCGAAGATTATTTAAGGAAGGATCGAGCGTTGCGAACTTGGGTCCCCACGGCGTTCCCTGCAAGTCCTTATTGCCTGCGGTTATGTTGACCTCGGGATTTCGCTTTATTATCTCGTCCAGCTGTTTCTGCTTCTGCGGATCATCCAGATAGAGCAGCCATTTAATCAGATGGTCCAAGCCGGCATCCACACCTCTCTGCTGGAGGTCTCTGATTGCTCTCAGCCTAACTGGGTGCTGACCGATATAGGCCTTGTCGTTCGTCAAAACCTTCGCGATACCGCGATCAACTTCATCGCGCGTTTTATCAAACGGCACATTGGTGTTGAGATCCCCGTTGGCAAACCCGACACGCATTGCATCGATGAGCGTGTTTATCTCAGCCATTCGATTACTTGGACTCTCAATTTCTGCGATCTCATTAAGTCTTTTGCAGACGGCCTTGATATAAGAAGACGTGTGCCGGCTGGGATGCGGCGGAGCATTCAATTCTGCTGCCACAGCCCGATCCCCTGGCAAGTAGATGCGGTTGGCGGGCGAATCGATATCGAAGGTTTGCTTGTCGATACCGCGAAAGGCCTGGTGATTGCGAAAACGCTCAGGGATAATATGATGGTCATCGAGAATTGACATGTACCCTCACGAGATGCGGGCTCATTGGGAGGTGCGCCGATGAAATCTGCTTTGGAGACGTGTCGATGCGAGCGAGCCCGACCACGGCGGCCGATTCGCGTTCAAGTTCGTCAAGTTCGGATAGCGGTGCTTCCGATATGCTCGGTCTTGTAGAGGAAACGCCAAGTCAGATTGCTTGCGAAGTGCACGGCTCGCAGAACACCGGACCAGCCGTCGGCCGAGAGCAGGGCCCTTCTGCTAGTGATCCAGATCCTTCGAAGAAAGCATCGGCGTCAAAGTCGCCATCAACGCCGAATATGTAGAACTACTGTTCCAGAAAGGAGCAATGGCGCAGATCGAGAGCCGCAATCAAGAACCAGTGCAAGCCGGCTGCGCAAGCCACCTTCATCGGCCAGTCGCGTCGATACTGATCGTGCTTCGCGAGAAGGATCGACAGCACGATCTTCGGGTTTCTCGCTGCAGTGTAGCCAAGGTCAACCCGCAGCGTCGATCTGTACGCAAATGTGCATGGACCGTCGAAAAGTCACAGCTAGATACTATTCGAGTAACGATCGCAGTCGCACAGTGATCGCCGTGCCGCACGAGCTTTCGACGGTGAGGCAATCCAAGATACTCGTAATTTTGTCAAAGAGTTGCAGATTTTCTGCTCGCTCGACCGCAAGCATCGCCCGCTAAACCGAACCACGCGAGCTTCGTCCAACTCGTTAAGTTGACGCATCGCCCCTCATAAAGTCGAGCCGCATTGCACCCGGCGAGCCCAGGCTGGCTCAAAGCTTTGAGACGTTATCAAACCGTATTCTCTTGAGACCTGCCGCCTTGCAGGCATCCTTCATCTCTTGATCGCATATGACGTCCGACTCGCTATGAGCCATACGAAAGATATGGGCTTCACCGATTGCAGCCTCCGTGAAGACAAGTTTGGAGCCTGGCATGGTCAAATAGACCTTCTTTCCAAATTTGAGAGAGCGAGGATCGTCTTCAGTCCGGATGATCAGGCGTGATTGCGATTCATCCAGGGCGTCGAGAACTCTAACAACATCGCAGAGCCAATAGCCTGGTCCATGATAGCTACCCTGCGGTACGCGCACATCGCATGGTACAAACACGAAGGCCTCCGGATCCAGCGCTTCAAAGAGCACCTTTGTCCGATCCGAAATCAACCACCAGCCATAGTAAGGCTCGAGGTCGTACGGCAAACTGCCTATCGACTTATCAAACACAAACGGTGCACGCGCGGTAGAAGCCGGCAGACGGAAGACCTTGTAGGGAGGAAGAATACTTTCGTCTTCGAGCCAATAGCCCGGCTTGCCGCCTACGCCGAAGTCGGGACCCATTTCGTAGTAACGGCGCTTTCGCGCCCTGGATCGTTTCGCAATAGAGGTTTCACCTTCATCACTCATGACTGAGCCCCGCGGAACATCGTGCCCGCAATGACGCCACGTAAAGGCCCTAAGACCAATGGCCCAACAATAAAGCCCGCGATATCCCGCGGGCTCCATCCGAATTCATTTTGATCATGCCACCCTGCCCCTGTCTTGCCCGACGTGTCAAACGATCGGCCCTGAATGTGACACACGCAAGTCACTTCAGCGTATCACCAAACTCAATTATGCCGGACCGTCAGCGCAGAAAAAAACGGGCAACCTCTCGAATCGATCGGAATTCCTGTAACGGACCGTGAAGCGCTCGCGCGAGTCGCGACCGAACGTATCACCGTCTTTGACCACAGGTCCGTGCTCAACCAGATAGACAGCAAGACCGTCCACCTTGTCGATCAAGGTGGCGAGTGTCAGCCTGCGGGTCTCGAACTCGATTTCACGATCGGCAAAAGCTGACAGACCCATCGTTACTGCGCCAATACCCGCCGCTGATCGGAACGGCAGTATGTCGACCCACAACGAGGAGGGATAGTCGGGGTACGGTGCAAACGATCGGCTGGACCAGTCCAACCACAGATCGGACGGTCGCGCCACCTTTCCATTCCAGACCACGGCGCAGCACTGCGGCATCGTAGCAATCAATGCGCCGATGACAGCAGTCATCAGACGAGCAGTCGGCAGCGGTCGCTGGTTTTGACCGAGCACCGAAACGATCAGATGCCCTCGGTGCCGCTCCGCAATCGCCTTACCCTCCGGCCACGCCCTGGAAGCGCGCGACCACAGGCCCGGATCGTCCGGGATAGGCGCCGGCATCGCCATCACGGCAACGAGTTCATTGCCACAGTGGATGAGCGGCGAATCTCGGCGAGCTCCGTCCTCGCCAGTCTCGTCTAGACCTACGGGAAGTTGGGGATGGCGCTTACGAATAGCCTCAGTCAGCGCGACCATGTCGGGAGTTGCAGCGGATTCCAACAAGACCAAAGCAAGGAAAGACTTACTCATCGGCCGTCCCCAAGGATGCTCTAACGTAAAACTGCAATTCGCCCAAAGGTTGAGACGCTACCTTAAATGGAACAAATCAAGAACACTGTCAATATGCGCCTGCCCTGCGCTTGATCTCTTTGGGTGTTCTGCATGAGACTGCAAGGGACTGCGGTAATCCGCACGAGGAGCTGAGCAACGAGAGAGACTGTTCGTCCATGCTCATAATCGGGCCGATCGCGAAATCCTCTCTGAAGGAGAGAGGGGCGTTTCCGGTAACAAAAAGCCCGCGGCGGATCACTCCGCGCGGGCCGAACCAAACTTTCTTCGATGATGGCATTCTGCCAGTGTTTTGCCCGACGGGTCAACCTCTTTTTTGAGGATAAACCGAAGTTGCCCCGGCGCGCATGGGCCTGCGCCCGACCTTCCCGAGGCCGGCGCCGCCCTTCCAGGCCGCTTCGCCGCGGCTGAAGCCGCGACGATGGCGACCGGCGGCGGCTACGCCGCCCGCGACAATTCCACCTTCCGCTCGATCCGCGCCTCCAGCAGGGCAACCGAGGTCCGCAGATTGTCCCGGCGCGCGCGCAGCGTCTGGGCCAGCATGGAATAGGTGGCACTGCCGGGGTCGGCATTCCCGGTGGCGCGCTCCTCCTCAAGGATGTCGCCCTCGAGCATCTGGATCCGCCAGTTCAGGTCGGAAATCAGCGCATGGAGTTGCAGGGACGCGGTCGCTTCGAAACGGGACGTTGATTGCATGGGATCGCCTCAATCTGGATCAGCCCGAACGGCCGGGCCGGGATTAAGACCTCATGCAGCAAGAGCGATGCCAGACCTAGGACCTCGCGCCCTTCACGCGACCAGGCGCAGCGGGGAACCGCGTCTCATTCCTCCGCCAGCTTGCGCTCGATATAGGCGTCCACCGTCTCCGCAAAGGAGCGCTGCACGCCGACCGCGGCGACGTGCAGGTCGAGCGCATCGCGCTGGAGCACCCGCAGGCCGCGCCCGCGGGCGCTGTCAGGTGCGGTGTTCAGGAAGGAATCGATGGCGCCCTTGGCCTGCGGGATGGCCTTCGGATCGCCCCTCGCGATCAGGAGCCGCAGCAGGCTCTGGCATTCGGCCAAACCGGGCATGGGCTCATCCCTCACCCGCGGGAGGATTTCGGCTTCGGCTTCTTGACGGGCTGGGTGTGGGTGCCGAACAACGCGAGCAAAAATGCGACTTCTTCCTTCGAACCGATCTGGATCATGATGATCTCCTTTTCGCTTGGTTGGTCGAGCCAAGCGGAACAGGCGTTCAGGACAATCGGGTTTCAGGATCGTTTCAGGAATGTTTCGTCCCCGGCTAGGTCTGCGACCCCGCGTTCAGGAGGCTGGAAACGGCGGTGACAAGCTGCGCGGGCGCGAACGGCTTCGCCAACATGATGCTGTGGGGGACACCCTGTGATGCCCAATCGTCGGCGTCCTTTCCGCTCATATAGACGACGGGAAAGTCAGGGTCGATTTCTCTGGCGTGCCGTGCGACGTGCCATCCGTCGACCCCGCCATCACGCAAATTGATGTCCGTGACAAGCGCCCGGTATTTGCCGCCGGCAACATCCAGCAGCTCGATGGCGCGCTCGCCAGTCGAAGCCATGACGACTTCGAATCCTCCGTCGCTCAGGCATTCCTGGACGATATTTTGAATATCCGAATCGTCTTCCACGACCAGGATAAGCAGTTGGCCCGCCATTCGGTAACTCCCCGCGCGCCGCCATAACAGCGGCGCGGGTACACGCGGCCAGGGGATAATGGTTCCGCAGGAAGTGTGCAAAAGTGCACAGAAATAATCCGGGCACCTCGAATTCGACTGAGCCAACCGAGGGTTAAAACCGTGGGGGGTGCCGGGCACCGGCTCTGATTCCGACCTCTGTGGCCTGGTTTGACATCACGCGGGGCTGATTTGAAATGTCCACTTTGGAACAGAAGGCTGCCCTTCCGCATATTACGCTCGGCGGAAACTCTAACCGCACGGTTAGGACCCGCAAGACGAGGTCGTGTCATGCCTGAGCGCCGTCGTTTCAAGCAAACCCAAACCATCGAGGAGCGCCTTGCCGTAGAAGCAGAAGGCCTGAGAGAGCAAGCCAACAAGCTTCCGCACGGTGCGGAGCGTGAAGCCCTTCTGCGCAAAGCCAGGCAGGCTGAAACTGGCTCGCATATGAGCGAGTGGCTGAGATCGCCCGGGCTGCAACCGCCCGAATAGGACACTTCAACGGAAAACTCAGCGCCTTGGGCCCGATCGCGGTGACGTACGGCGCGTGCACGAACAGCACAGCCGTTGCCGCGGCGCCGGTGCTTTGCCCGACGTATCAAACTTTATCCAAATGCAGTGAAGCGGATTCGGCGAACTGAAATCTCTCCGCGCCATGTTGGCACACATTCGTTCTGAGGAGAGATGTGCGATGTACTACGTCGCCGCCGCATTGCTGCTGCTGTCGGGACTGTTCTACTCCGCGGCGCATCACGAGCTCGGCCAGTTCGGCGCGGACGTATGCACCTATGGCAGCGCGTTCTGCGAGAACCCGGTGGTCGTCTTCACCGGCGCGGCGCTGGCCGCAGCCTGGGGCATGTTCGTCAGCATCAGGTAGCCACCTCGCCGCGCCTGCGCCGGCGGCTCATTGCCGCGTGCCCGGCGTCCGATAGACCAGGGCGGCGCAGAACAGCCGTTCGGTCGCCGAGCGAACCTCGACCGACATGTCGGGCCGCTGGTCGCCGAGAATCGAGTCCCGCGCGATCCCGAGCAGGGTCTGCATCGCCTCGATCTCGGCCGCCTTCTGGTTCGGCAGCTCGAGCCCCTCCTCGTCGGCAAAGCAGTCGCGGCCGCTCTGAATGTCGAAGAAATATCGCGTCATGCGGGCGTCCTCGTCGGGCAATGCGGGACAACCGGTGGCGCGAGGCGTCCGTTCCTAATCAGGAGCCGGGCGGGCGCAACCCTGCTGTGCCGAGCCGGCGTTGCACGCGCTATGCCGCCAGTTCCTTGCGAACGGCGGCGGCGGAATTGCCGACCTTGTCGACGGCCCTTTGCAGCTGCTCCTTCGACACGCCGAGCGCGTGGGTCCAGTACTTCACCTCGAAGGCTTCGTGCATGTTGATCTTGCTGCGGTCGGGCTGCTCACGTTTCGTCAGATTGTCCATGCGGCTGATCCTCGTTCCGGGACGGAGAACCCCGCAATGGCCATGCCGTTCCTGAGCGGGCCGATCATCCGGACGTTTCGCCCACCGCAACCCACCTCACGCCCCGACTTAACATTTGTTGGGTGCGCCGTTTCCGGCAACCCATCGTCCACAATGTTGAGACACCGCCGCGCCGCCGTTTAACCTTTGTTGTGATCAGCAGCCCGGGATTGTGCTTTTTCACCCTCCGCGCGATTCGTCGCGCGGGGGGCCAGTACGCGTGACAACCGACAAGACCTGGGCGCCGCTGTTCGAGCGCCTGCGAACCACGACCGGCGCCGGCCAGGAGGACCTGCAGGCCCTGGCGGCGCTGCCGATCGCGCTGCGCCATTACGGCGAGAACCAGGCCGTGCTGCGCGACGGCGAACAGCCAAGCGATTGCTGCCTGATCGTCGATGGCTTCTGCGTCCGCTCCAAGACGATCGCCGACGGCAAGCGGCAGATCCTGTCGATCCACATCCCCGGCGACCTTCCCAATCTGCAAAACCTGCACTATGCGACCGTCGACCATGACCTCGTCGCGCTGTCCGATTGCACGCTGGCCTTCATCGGCCACAAGGCGCTGAAGGATCTCATCGCGCAGCGGCCGGGCGTCGGCAACATGTTCTGGCGCGACACGCTGGTGGACGCCGCCATCTCGCGGGAGTGGATCGTCAATGTCGGCCAGCGCTCGACCACCAGCCGGCTGGCCCATCTGATCGTCGAGCTGCGTGAGCGGCTACGCCTCGCCGGCCGCGTCATCGACGACATGTTCGCCCTGCCGCTGACCCAGGAGCAGCTCGGCGAGGCCATGGGCGTGACCAGCGTTCACACCAACCGCATCCTGCGCGATCTCCGCATCGCCGGGGTGCTGGAGCTTCAGCGCGGAACGGTGCGCATTCTCAACGAGCACAAGCTCCAGGAGCTGGCGCAGTTCGACGGACGCTATCTGCATCTGTCGCCATCGTCCTGAGCTGACGGCGATCGCTGGGAGAACCGGCGGTTCACGCCGTCAGCTTGCCGGACTTTCCGCGCAGGGGACAAACACCTCGCTCGTGTCCATCCGCACGTTGCGAATGGCGCGGCAGGCCTCCATCGCCGCCCGGCTGCGTTCCTCCATGAAGCTCAGCAGCAGCGAACGACGCCGCGCGCCGGACCGGTTGCAAGTCGCCCCGTGTGGCAGATCGGCGTCGAACACCAGGATGTCTCCCGCCTCACCCGCCGTGACCAGCGACCGGAGCTCGTCCGGCTCGCCGCGGTCCAGCGCACGCGGGACGAGCCGTGTCGCGCCGTTGTCCGGCCCGTAATCGTCGAGGAAGACGAGCGCGGCGACGGCCTTCATGCCCGCGCCATCGCGATGCAGGGGCTGATGGCCGCCGCCCAACAGCGGCTCACGACCCTCGACCTGGGTGAGAAAGAAGGGACCGCCCAGCATCTGCGCGGCCGCCGCCAGCAACGGAGGCAGGCGGCAGGTCCGCTGCACCGTCGGATCCAGATCGACGAGAGCGTGGCGCCAGCCGACGCCCCGCGGCGCAGCCCATTGGTCGCCGCCCCCCACGCCCGCGTCGAAGGCGGCGCGCAGCGCATCGCGCCACGGCACCGGAACGACGCTCCGCAGCAGCAGATAACCCTCGCGATCGAGATCGGCAGCCTGCCGGGTCTGCAGGGAAGCGACCGGTGTAAGCGTCTGACAATGGCTCATGACGCTCCGTACAACCTGTACGTGCCAATCGCAAGGGGACGGCGCTGGCCGAGTTTGGAACTTTACGGCCATGCTGGCGCTTAGAAGCTGATTTCGCAAATCCGGAAGACCAGCCCTGTCGAACCGATCGGACCACCCTCCCGGCAAGCACGATCGCGCTGACGCGCCGACGAAGTCCGGGCCGATGCTGCTGCAACGGCTCGGTCCCGGCCTCGTCACCGGAGCTGCCGACGACGATCCGTCCGGCATCGCCACTTATTCCCAGGCCGGCGCGCAATTCGGCTACGGGCTGCTCTGGACCGTGTTTCTGACCACGCCCTTCATGATCGCCATTCAGCTCGTAAGCGCGCAGATCGGCCGGGTCACCGGCAAGGGGCTCGCCGCCAACATCATGCAGCTGGTGCCCCGATGGACGGTGCTGGCGCTCGTCGCCCTGCTGGTCGCCGCGAACACGTTCAACATCGCCGCCGACATCGCCGCGATGGCCGAGGCGCTCTCGCTCGTCATCGGCGGCCTCAACCACGAGCATGCCCTGATCTTCGCGGCGGGCTCGACCCTGCTTCAGGTGTTTCTGCCCTATCGGCGCTACTCGCCGGTGCTGAAATTTCTCACTTTGGCGCTGTTCGCCTATGTCGCAACCGCCTTCACCGTGAAGATTCCGTGGAGCACGGCGCTGCTTGCCGCGGTGTGGCCGAAGGCCAATGTGAGCGCCGACTATTTCATGATGGTGGTCGCCGTGCTCGGCACCACCATCAGCCCCTATCTGTTCTTCTGGCAGGCCTCACAGGAGGTCGAGGAGATGAACCAGGGCAAGCGCGACCGGCCGCTGCGCGAGGAGACCCGACGCGGCGGCGATCCCGAGATCGCGCGCATCAGGGCCGACACCATATTCGGCATGCTGCTGTCCAACGGCATCGCGTTCTTCATCATCCTGACCACGGCCGCCGTGCTGAACGCCAATGGCGTCACCAACATCGGTTCGGCGACGGAGGCCGCCGAGGCGCTGCGGCCGCTTGCCGGCGACTTCACGTTCGCCCTGTTTGCGCTCGGCATCATCGGCACGGGCCTGCTCGCGATCCCCGTGCTGGCGGGCTCGGCCGCCTACGGCGTTGCGGAGATTTTCGGCTGGCACGCCACGCTCGAGGCCAAACCCGACGAGGCCGTCGGCTTCTACACCATCATCGCGGCCGCAACCGCGATCGGCTTCGGGCTCGGATTCACCGGCATCAGCGCGATCCACATGCTGGTCTGGAGCGCGGTACTGAACGGCATCGTCGCCGTGCCGATCATGGCGATGATGATGCTGATCGTCTCGAGCCGCAAGATCATGGGCCGCTTCAGGGCCCGGTCGTGGCTGATCGCTCTGGGCTGGCTCGGCACCGCGCTGATGGCGCTGGCCGTGCTCGCGCTGCTCGGCTCGTCCATGATCGGCTGAGGCAAGCGCTGCTTCAGACGCGCTACCGCGTTGCATCGCTGCCCTTCCCGCCGCTCCGCGCTTGGCTTAACAATGCGGTCGGGCCCGGCCTGAGATCGGGCCACGAAAAAGAAGCCCGGCCGGGCGAGCAGGGAGCGACATGACCAAATCATCAACAGCAACGAGTCTCGAAATCCTCGCCTGCGATGCCGGCTGGCGAAACTACCACTTCGTCAAGGTGACGACCGAAGATGGCATCGTCGGCTGGAGCGAGTTTGACGAAGGCTTTGGGTCGCCCGGCGTCGGCGCCGCGATCCAGCGTCTGTCCGCCCGCGTCGTCGGACAAAACGTTCTCCAGCACGAGCGCATCTACGCCGAGCTGTTCGCAGCCACCCGCCCTGCCGCCGGCGGCGTGGTGGCGCAGGCGCTCGGCGCGATCGAGAATGCGCTGCTCGACGCCAAGGCCAAGTGTCTTGGCGTGCCGTGCTACGAGCTGCTCGGCGGCAAGATCCGCGATCGCATCCGGGTCTACTGGTCGCATTGCGCGACCTGGCGGATCAATCATCCCTCCTGGTACAAGCCGCCGATCGAAAGCCTAGACGGCGTCAGGGCGATGGGACGCGAGGTACGCGAGAAGAAATTCACGGCGCTCAAGACCAACATCTTCTCCTATGACGAGGGCAAGCCGACCGGCTGGCGGCCCGGCTTCGGCTCGCCCTTCGCGCCCGAGATCAATGTCGACCGGAAAATCCTGCGCGACCTGCGCATGCATCTGGAAGCGATCCGCGACGGCGCGGGACCCGACGTCGATATCCTGCTCGACTGCAACTTCAACGCCAAGACCGAAGGCTATCTGAAGATCCTGCGCACCATCGCGGACCTCGACATGTTCTGGATCGAGATCGACAGCTTCAATCCAGAGGCGCTGGGTTACATCCGCAGGCAAAGCCCGCATCCGATCTCGTCCTGCGAAACGCTGTTGGGCCTGCGAGAATTCCTGCCCTATTTCCACGAGCAGGCGATCGACGTCGCGATCATCGACACGCCCTGGAACGGCGTCTGGCAGTCGATGAAGATCGCGGCCGCCGCGGAAGCCTTCGAGGTCAACGTCGCCCCGCACAATTTCTACGGCCATCTCTGCTCGATGATGAACGCACATTTCTGTGCCGCGGTGCCGAACCTGCGTATCATGGAGATCGACATCGACCGTCTGGCGTGGGATCGCGAGCTTTTCACGCATGAGCCGGAAATCGAGAGCGGCCATCTCGTCGTTCCCGACCGGCCGGGCTGGGGCACTGAGCCGAACGAGGAGGCGATCCGCGCGCATCCGCCAAAGACCAGCGGCGGGCTCCTCAACTACGGACGCAGGAGTTGACGAGGATTACGGCGTCACGGGATTGACGGTCGGGGACGTC
Organism: Bradyrhizobium sp. YR681; assembly: GCF_000282615.1. Classification (GTDB taxonomy): domain Bacteria; phylum Pseudomonadota; class Alphaproteobacteria; order Rhizobiales; family Xanthobacteraceae; genus Bradyrhizobium. Next base: position 20,513 of record NZ_AKIY01000017.1, read on the forward strand.
TTCGGCCCCGGCCGCTCCGGCTCGACCGGCGATTTCTGTTCGGTCGGAAGCACCTTGGCGCCAACCGCATGCGCGGCCTCGCCCGTGGTCGCGAACATTGCGACATGAGCCGGCTGCGTCTTGGCCCGGCTCCACGGTCCGTGATCGACGATCAGCATCGCAGCAATCGTCAGGCCGGCTATGATCAACGCAATCACACCGGGATGGCGAAGCGCCGAGGACATGGAGTTTGCGAAGCGATCAGCTGGCATCGAAGAACCCATAGTTTTTTCCTCTCGCGGGTTAATTCACATGCGTCCCGCGAGTTCCACCGTTCGCTTAAGCAAGTTCCAAGCCATGGCGCGGAACCCGATCATCACTATGCGTTTACTTGCCCACATCCGGGCGCGCGTCGCCGACGAACCTGTCCCGGTTCGGCATTTTGATCGCCGCGAGCGATTTCGCATCGAGCGTTGCGTCCGCTCCCACCAGCCCGTTCAGATTGAGAATGTAAGCTGACACGGCATAGACGTCCTCATCGCTCAAGGACTGCGGCGCGTTCTGCGGCATGGCGCGCCGGATGTAGTCGAACAGCGTCGGCGCATAAGGCCAATAGCTGCCGACGGTGCGGATCGGCTTCGGCGTTCCGATCGTACCCTGCCCACCGGCGAGCCGATCACCCAACCCGCCTTCGCCCTTATCGCCGTGACACGAGGCACATTGCTGGGCGTACACGTCGCGGCCGTGGCCAACTGAACCACTCCCTTTCGGCAGATTGCTGCCGTCGCGGCCGATGTCGATATTCCAGCCCGCGATCTCCGCAGCCGTCGCGGGGTGTCCAATGCCGTAGGGATTTTGCGCCCGCGCTCCACTCGCGAGGGCACACAGCACGATTGCAAAGCCAGCACCGCAAATCTCACGCCAGCGCATTGGTCACCTCGCCGTCGGCCGCGATGCGCCAGGGCCAGATCGCGTTGTTGTGGTAGAAATAGTTTTCGCCGCGCACCGCAAGCAGTTCGGCCAGCGTCGGCTGTACGTAGCCCGTCTCGTCGATCGCACGGCTCTGAATCACCGCGGGTCTGCCGTCCCATTGCCACGGCAAACGGAAGCGCGTCAGGGCACGCGTCAGCACCGGCTCCTGCAATCGCGCGTCCTGCCAGCTCTTTCCATCATCGACGGATATCTCGACGCGCGCGATCTTGCCGTGTCCGCTCCAGGCGATGCCTGTGATCTCGTTGAAACCGGGCGCGCTCAGGCGTTGGCCGCCCGAGGGCCGCGTGATGATGGACTTCGCTTCCATGTAAAAGGAGAACTCGCGCGCGGTGCCGTCAGGCAGCAGGTCGGTGTACTTCGAAGTCTCCTCGCGCGAATAAACCGGATCGGCGGTCACATGTAGGCGGCGCAGCCACTTCACGCTCATATTGCCTTCGAAGCCCGGCAGGAACAGCCGCAGCGGATAGCCCTGCTGCGGTCGCAGCCGCTCGCCATTCTGGCTGTAAACCAGCATGGCATCCTCGAGGCACTTCTCGATCGGGATGCTTCGCGTCAGCGCGGCCGCATCGGCGCCTTCTGCGACCACCCATTTGGCCTCCGGCTTCAATCCGGCTTCCTGAAGCACCAGCTTCAGGCTGACGCCGGTCCATTCCGCGCAGCTCACCAGGCCCACGAGGTCCGATGCCGTCTTGCCATAGGGCTTGCTGTAGCCGGGATTGCCGGAGCATTCGAGAAAGTGGATGCGCGATTCCGACGGGAAGCGCCTGAGATCGTCGATGGTAAAGATCAGGGGGCGCTCGACCAAACCGTGAAGCATGAGCCGGTGCTGCGCCGGATCGATGGTGGGAACGCCGCCATGATGCCGCTCGTAAAATAGCCCATTCGGCGTGATGATGCCGTCGAGGTCCTGCAAGGGCGATCGGCTGGACGCGGAGATGTATTGCTTGAGGGTCTTCGAGATGTTCCTGACGATGCCCTTCTCGAAGGGCGAGGGCGCGCCATAGAGCTGGCCTCCCGTCGGCTCGCCCGGCGCCTTCATCCATTCGGGAACATTCGGCGGCAGGTTGTCGGTCTCCGCAGCAGTTGCGCTAGCGCCAAGAACGGCGGCGCCTCCGACCGCTGCCGTGCCGGCCGTCAGGAAGCGGCGGCGAGTGGTCTTCACGGGATCATCGTCGGGACGGATCGTGCTGCTCATTGCGGGCCCTCGGCTGGCGCTGAGCCCGCATCAAACAGTCCGGCGACCGCATTTGCAATTCGCAGCTGTTTCAAAAGCAGGCGATTCCGATCAGGGCTGATCTAAATCGGCCGGCGGCCAGAGCAGTTCCTTTCCCTTGCAGCGCACAAACACCACCCGCCTGATTCACTCACCAGGAGCAATCGCGTTGCTGGGTGTCGGGCGGTCGGTGATCTGCTGGCCAAACAGGCTCCCGATCAGCTCGACCGCGGTCCGCGCGGTGCGGCCGCGTTCGTCGAGAAACGGATTGAGCTCGACGATGTCGACCGATCCCACCATACCGGAATCGTGCAGCAGCTCCATGATGAGGTGCGCCTCGCGGTAGGTCGCCCCTCCCGGCACCGTCGTGCCCACTCCCGGAGCGACACAGGGATCGAGAAAGTCGACGTCGAAGCTGACGTGAAGCACGCCGTTGCTGGCCTTGACGCGCTCGATGACGCGGCGGATCAGCACGGCGACCCCGAACTCGTCGATCTGGCGCATGTCGACGACCCTGATCCGGCGCGCGCGCATTAATTCCTTTTCGAGCTTGTCGATCGAGCGCGCACCGAACAGGTCGAGCCTGTCAGGGTCAATCGACGCCCGCGGGTCGTCGCCGAGCAGGCCATCGAGCCCCGGCTCGCCACACAGGAACGCCGCCGACATGCCATGCATGTTCGCCGTGATCGTGGTTTCCGGCGTGTTGTAGTCGGCATGCGCATCCAGCCAGAGCACGAACAGCTCGCGTCCGTGCTCCCGCCAGTGGCGCGCCATCGCATTGACCGAGCCCATCGACAGCGTGTGGTCGCCGCCGAGAAAGATCGGGAGCGCTCCGGTTTTCGCGATCTCATAGCCTCGGCGGCTCAGCACGCGTGTCCAGCGCTGGATTTCGCGATAGTGGTTGGCTTTCTCGGGCGGCTCGTCGGCAAGGTCCCTGACCTCGGCCACGGAGAGATCGCCGTAATCGACGACCTCCAGATCCAGGCTTTCGAGCAGTGTCGCAAGGCCGGCGGTGCGCAGCGCCGCCGGGCCCATCAGGGTGCCGCGCTGCGAGGCTCCCATGTCGATGGGAGCGCCGAGCAAGGCGATGCGCCGGGCTCGATCCGTCATGGTCCGATCGGTCACGGCTTGTCTCCCGAGATCAGCAAGGCCAAGCCAGCCTAACAGAGATTCGCATCCGTCGTTTCACGGGGATTTCGCAGCGAGGAGAGCCCTCCCGCCGGAACCAAAGCCCGCCCACCGCATTTTCTCTGCAAGGCCGGTACCCGCCGTTCAAAACGGCGCCTGTCGCGGATAGCCAAAGGTCGTTCGACCCGCTGTTCAAAACGAGCGCTCGCGCGGATAGCCAAAGGTACCGGCCTCATCCATTCCATCAAACGCGGAGTTTATGAACTTGAGCACGGAGATTCCGCAATCCGCCACCCAGCCCGGCCTGGCCGAGCGTGCGATTGATGCTGCAACCGACGTCTCCCAGACGATCGGTGAGGTCGCAGGAGGCCTGCATTCGGCAGTCGATCGCCTGACGTCTGCCCTCGAGGAATCGCGAAAGCCTGGAGGGGCACTCGCGACGGTCGCTGCGATCACGCGCGAAGCGCCGCTTGCCAGCCTGTTCATCGCTTTCTTGTTCGGTGTTGCGGTTACGCGGCGGCGCCGGTAAGAGCCGCGCGGAACGTGCCTAGGCAGCGCTCACGGTCTCGAGCTTAGCTGCGAGGAATTGCCGGTCGAAGGCTTCCGCCGGCATCGGGCGGCCGAAGAAATATCCCTGCCCTTCCTCGCACCCCATGCTGACGAGGAAATCGGCCGTGGCGCGGTTCTCGATACCTTCGGCCACGACCGTGAGTCCGAGCTGCTTGCTGAGGCCGATGGTCGAGCCGACGATCGCCGCATCGTCGGAGTCGGCCAGCAGATCGAGCACGAACGACCGGTCGATCTTGAGTCCGTCGAGCGGAAATTTCTTCAGATAGCTCAGGCTCGCATAACCCGTGCCGAAATCGTCGAACAGGACGCGGACGCCGAGCTGCTGTATCCGCTTGAACATGTCGAGCACGCGGCTCTCGTCGTGGAGCAGAATGTCCTCGGTGACCTCGATCTCGAGCAGCTGCGGCGTGAGCCCCGTCGCTTCGAGCAGTGCGGCAACCGCATGCGCAAGATCGCCGGAATGGAGCTGCGACGGCGAGAGGTTGATCGCGACGCGCACGCTGTTGCCCGACAATTCCCACACGCGCGCCTGCCGACAGGCGGTCTCCATCACCCAATTGGCGATCCGTTCGGACAGAGCCGAGGTGTTGACCACCGGCATGAACTCCCCGGGCGAGACGTAGCCGCGCACCGGATGCCGCCAGCGGATCAACGCTTCAGCCCCGACCAGGCTGCCGTCGATCAGGCGAACCTGGGGCTGGTAGAACAGTTCGAACTCGCCGCGATCCGCGGCAAGTGCCAGCTCGCTCTCCAGCGTCAGCCGGTCCTCCAGCTCCTGCCTGATCGCACTCTCGAAGATCACATGGCTGCCGCGCCGCGTCGCCTTTGCCCGGCTGAGTGCGAGATGGCCGTTGCTGAGGAGATCGTCGGCGTTGTGTCCCCCCTCGGGATAGACGGCGACGCCGATGCTGATCCTGACGCGGTGCTGCCGCGCCACCGTTGCGAGCGGCGCTTCGAACGCGCGCGCGATCCGCTCGGCAAACGCCGCGGCCGGCTCGCCGGCCTCGGCGCAATCGAGCGCGATGGCGAACTCGTCGCCGCTGAGCCGGGCGACGACTGCCTTGCCATTCACCTCGGCTCGGAGACGTTCTGCGACGGCCCGCAGTACGAGGTCGCCGGCCGAATGTCCGAGCATATCGTTGATCTGCTGGAAGCCATCGAGGCCCAGCACAAGCAGGGCGACGTCGGAAGACCGCCGCTCCGCCGCGACGATCAGATTGGCAAGGCCTGCATGCAGCATATTGCGGTTGGCAAGACCCGTCAGCGCGTCGTGTTCGGCGAGATATCTGACGCGCTCGGCCTCGCGCTTGCGGACCGAGATGTCGCGCAGGATCGCTCCATACTGGAATCCGTCCGTGCCCTGCCAGCCCGAGAAACTCGCTTCGACGGGGAACGTCTCGCCATTCTTGCGCCGGCTCTCGAACTCGACGACCACAGCCCCGCCGGGGACCAGCAGCGCCTGGCGCGCGGCGTCGCGCATGGACGGCTTCGTATCGCCGTCCGCCGCCACGGCGCACAGCGTTTCGAACGGACGGCCGATGATCTCGGCGGGCATGTAACCGAAGATCGCACTCGCACCGGGATTCCAGACCGTGATCCGGTGATCCTCATCGGTGCAGACGAGGCCATCGCCGAGCGACATCGCAATGCGGTGAAAGCGGCTCTCGGCGATGCGTCCCAGGAGACCACGAAAATCGATCTCGTCCAGCGCGATCGCCGTCAGGTAAGCGACGATCGCGATATGGAACAGCGACGTGTCGATGACGAAGGGCCATCTTGCCTGCACGAAGATCGCGGCCAGTTCGACGACCGCTCCGGCTGCGATCAGGATCACAACGCGATAGCCAGGCGCGAAGCGGCGCCACGCATACATCATGAGCAGGCAGATCAGGCCCAGGCCGGCGATCATGCCGGCATCGGACGTCCAGCGCAGCATCCGGTTCTGGAGGATGGATTCGGTCGCCATGGCCTGGAGCACGGGTCCCGAGACGACGCCGCCATTGGGGACGCTGAACCGGTCGCCCAATTCAAGCGCCGTGGCGCCGACGATGACCTTCTTGTCCCTCAGCTTGTCGAGCGTCGCGGTATCGCCGCGCAGCACGTCGCTATAGGAGACCCGCGGAATCGAGGCCGCCTTGATGCTGAAGTCGATCAGGAAAGGGGGCCGGCGATTGGCGTCCTGCCCGGCCAGCACGACGGCCATCGACGGCATCGTGGTATCGCCGAGCTTCTCACTGGACGGATAACGGCGGACGAGCCCGTCGGACTCGACCGAAACATTGACGACGGCCGGCCACGACTGGTTGCCGAACGGCTTCAGCGGGCGATTGATGTGAGCGGTACCGCCATTCGGCGCCGGCTGCTTGAAGGACGGCAGGATCGTCGAGCCGCCGATCTCCCGAAGCGCCTTGACGAAGGCCTCGTCGGAGACCGGATCAGACGGGGTGCTGAAATCGACGTCGAAGGCGATGTCCTGCGCTCCGGCAGCCTCGAGCCTGTGCAACAGCTCCGCGTGGAGCCGGCGTGGCCAGGGCCACACCCCGATCTGGTCGATCGAGGGCGCGTCAATGGCAACCACGACGACATTGCCGCTGGCCGCGCGCGATTGCCAGGCGAACCGCAGATCGGTGAGCGCGTTGCGGAGCGCGCCATGCCATCCCGTGGACAGCACGACCGCCAACGCGATCACGACAAGAATATGCGGCCGATAGCGTTTCACTTTGCTCCCCTGCACCGGCGGCGCTTGCCCCAGGCGCTTCCCCTATGCCGACGATGCGATCCTAGTGATGGCCTCTGCCCCAATACCAACCGTAGTGGTGGCCGTTGTTGCCGCTATTGCCGTTTCCGTTATTCCCGTTTCCACTGTTGCCGTTGTTGCCGGTGCCGCTGCTTCCGTTACCCGTCGCGCCAGTCCCGCTGCTTCCGCTCCCAGAGCTCCCGCTGGATCCGGTGCTGCTCGATCCGGCGGTGGCCGCAACAGTCGTGGTTGCGCTCGACGACGTCGATGCAGCGCTGGCGGTGGAAGCACTGCTGCTCGCGATCACCGCTGTTACGCTGGAGCTGTTCGAGGCCGTGGTGGTGGTGCTCGTCGAGCTATCGCTCCACACCGTGGCTGTCCCGGCGCTGGCGTTCGCGTTACGCACGCGCCCCGTTGCAACAGGTCCATGGGCAAGACCATTCGTGACCTTGTGGAAGTTCAGCTTCACCTCACCGAGCGAGCTCGAGATGCGCACGACGCCCGCCCTGGGTGCCTGGCCTCCAGCCGCCTGACGCGACAGCGCCGGCGCGCCGGCCGCCTTGGTCCCCTTGTCGATCGGACCGAGTGCGTGGATCGCATGCCCGTTCGCTGCATTGCGCGGCGCCGACAGTCCCGATTTCGGCACCGGAACGCGCTCGATCGTGGGCGCGCGCGGCTTGCCGTGCTCGATCGGATTGAAGGTGCCGGCACCGCTCAGGCTGAGACCGGGCTTGCCGTGTTCAAAGACGGTAGCCGCTTGTCCCGGCATGACTTGCGCGATCTGCCCCGTCTTGAAGTCCGAGACTTCGACTTGGCCGCGAACGACGCCGACCTTGGTGCTGCCCGCACCAACGGTGACGCTGAACTGCGTTCCCTTGACCACGGCGGCGAGATAGGGCGTCTCGACCTCGAAATGTTTGACGTTGCGCTTCTCGACCTCGAGCAGGATGGATCCCGCCCGCTGGATGATGGTGGTCGAGAGACCGTCCTTCTTCTCCACCGGCAGGCCGACCACCGAGTTCGGAGAGATCAGGATGGTTTCCTCGCCGCGGACCAGGAGCACACGCCCGTTGCGTCCGGTGCGAATGGTGTTGCCGGGCTTGAGCGTCTCTTCCTGGTTCAGCGACACGGGCTGCGCACCGTCGGCGGCAATCCAGACCTCGCCCGAGGCTTTGCTCACCGACCAGACACCGTCATCCGCCGCCGATGCGCCGGAAGCCGCTCCCAGTACCAGCGCGACCATCAAGGTCCGCAGCAGTCCATCTCTACCGAACATGACGATCCTCAGTCCGCTTAACAGCCGGACATGAGGCGTATCCGAAATCACTCAAGATCCGATTAGCTAGAACCGGCAAATCGAACGACCGCATTAACCTTTCATTGACCATAAAAAACTATGAAAAATCATGCGGCTAACGATTCCTTACCGGCCCCGGCGCATTTCTCCGTTGAACTACGGAGCGCAGCTCCCGCAAACCATGGCGGGACGGTATTTGGCTGCCGCGCTCGTCCTTTGCGTCCCGACGCTGGCGGGAATCCCGCAAGCCCTCGCGCAGCAGGCGAACCAACCCGGTTTCGATCCCCGCCAGCCCGAGAAATATTTTGAGAACCAATCCGAGCAGGAAACGCTGAGCCGGCCGCCGGTCAAGCTGCCCTCGGTTGGTCAGCCCAATACCGGCGGCGACACCAAGCCGCAATTCGTCCTCCGCGGCGTCAATGTCAGCGGCGCCCGCGCCGTCCCCGGCGATCGCATCGCCGCGGCCTATCAGCCCTATCTCGGCAAGAAGGTTTCGCAGGCCGATCTCGCCGCGATCGCCGGCGCGGTCAGCGACCTCTACCGTGCCGCCGGCTTCCATCTGAGCCGGGCCATCGTGCCGCCGCAGGACATCGCCGACGGCCTCGTCCGGATCCAGGTGATCGAAGGCGCCATCGTGCAAGCCGAACTGAAAGGCGACGGCGCCGAGCAGTTCGGCGTGAGGCCGATGCTCGGGCCGGTTCTGGCGGAACAGCCGTCCCGGCTGGCAACGCTCGAACGCCAGCTCTTCCTCATCAATGGCAGGCCTGGCGTCCGGATCACCGATACCGCGCTGGAGGAGATCGGCGGCGCCACCGGCCGCTTCCGCCTCGTCGTCTATTTGAAGACCTGGCACGTCTTCTCGTCGTTCGGCATGGACAATCTCGGCTCGTCCTCGGTCGGCCCGTGGCAGACCTACGCGACCGGCGCGTTCAACTCCTACCTCACCCCCGGCGACACACTGGCCGTCAACCTGTCGACCATCGCCAACGACCCGCGCGAGCTCGGCTTTGCCCGGCTATCCTACGACGCACCGGTCGGCGTCGACGGCGTGCGTCTCGGTGCCTCCGTCCTGTACAGCGCGGTGCGGCCGGGCGACGCCCGCCGCCTCGACAGCGACATCACCACGACCGAAGCTTTCGAGGTGCGGGCAAGCACGGTACCCTTCATGTCGCAATCGTCGGGGCTGACGCTGACCATGGCTGGCACCTTCAGCAACGTGTCGGAGCACGACCTTTACGGCCCCTGGTACAACGACCACATCAGGACCGCGAGCCTGACCGCCGACTACCGGCTCCAGGATCGCTTCGGCGGCACCAATTTCGCGACGTTGACCTACCGTCAGGGCCTCGACATCTTCGGCGCCTCGCATTTCGACGACGATCTGTTGTCGCGCGACGGTGCCGCATCGAACTTCTCGGTGCTGAACATCTGGTTCACGCGCTACCAGACGCTCAGCGACGCCTGGTCGCTCAAGCTCTCCGCGGCGAGCCAGACGGCATCGCGGCCCCTGTTCACGTCGCAGCAATTCTATCTCGGCGGTGCAGCCTTCGGCCGGGGTTATGGCGCGGCCGAGATCAGCGGCGACAACGGCCTTGCCGGCTCGCTCGAACTGCGCTTCGACCAGAAGCTCAATTTCCGCTACTGGAGCGGCTATCAGCTCTACGCCTTCGGCGACGCCGGCGCAGTCTGGAACGACGGTTACCGGTTGAGCGACGGCCTGTCGCTGACGTCAGCGGGAGCCGGCGTGCGGTTCTTCCTGCCGGATGATTTGCAGGCCGATCTCGGCGTGGCTGTCCCCTTGAGCTACCGGGCGCCGGACAACGAGCGCCGCAGCCCGCGCTTCCTGTTCACCCTGTCGAGCGCCTTCCGGCTCTGTCCGGAACGCGGCAAGGGCGGCTGCCTCTAGCCGAACGGCCGTCGCCGCCGCATGCCTTGATGCGGCCCTTTTGCGGCGCTTCTCACAGACTTGCCTAAATTTAATCCCGTACCCTGCTCACGATCGCTCGATCCGGGAGCCTCCGATGACCATGTTCAGCCGAAAGTGATTTGAGACGGAACCATGAAAAGGGTGTTTGCAATCCTGGCCTTTCTCTGCGTCCTTGGCGTCGGCCAGTATGTCGTCGTCAGCCGGTTCGCGATCCGCCATGAGGTCCTGCACCTGTTCGACGCCTCCCGCCAGCGGCCGATCTCGGTCGAGATCGCGGTGCGGCGCGACTACGAGACCAAAGCCAATCTCGGCCTCTGGAAGCTGCCGCTCGCCATCATCAGCAACGGCAACACCGTCAAGGCCACCGAATATTCCTTCCTCGCCAACGTGCTCGCGGCACGCGGCTATCTCGTTGCCAGCATCCAGCAGGACCTGCCGAGCGATCCGCCGTTGATGACCCATGTCGGCCAGCAATATGTCGGACGTCGCGAGGTCTATATCCGCTGCGAGGCCAACATCCTTTTCACCCTGGGCGAATTGAAAAGGCGACAGGACAATGCCGACTACGACCACATCACACTCGTCGGCCATTCCAATGGTGGCGACGTCTCGATGTATGTCGCCCATCAGCACCCGGAACTGGTGTCGAAAGTGATCACGCTCGACAATCTGCGGGTGCCCTTCGTGCTCAGCGACAATATGAAGATCCTGTCGTTCCGCTCAAAGGATCCGCATTTCCAGACCGATCCCGGCGTGCTGCCAACGCCGGAAGAGGCCAAGGCACGCGGCATCGATATCGTCAATACCGGCGCTCAGCACACCGAGATGAGCGACCGCGGACCCCACGCGGTCAAGGAAAAGATCCAGGAGACGCTCGACCGCTTCCTGCGCGACAGCGCCAGCAGCGCACTGGCGCCAGCCGATACGAGAAGCCCGATGATCATGAACCCCGGCGATTATTAGCCCGGGAAGCTTTGCGGCAGATCAAGGTTGCTTCGGACCGGCTGCGATAGAAAGGCCAGGCAGCGTCGGAGAGACACGTGTCGCACTATTCCGAAAGTCTTGATACGAAAGGCCTCGGCCTGCCCACGACCAGGACCCCGGCATTCGCGCGGCATCTCTATCGTTCGGCCCGCAGGCTGCTGCGGTCGATCATAGCCCGGATCGATCTCTCGCAATTTCCGGGTTCGTGCTGCGGGTGACCCCCGCGTCCGCAAGCGAACGCATGAGGGCTACCCGATGCACAAGCATTTGAGACGAATTTACCTGTTGCTCGCCATGGCCTCGGGTTCGGGTTCGTCGTCCGCTCTCGCGGCCGATGCCGGTCACGGCGCCGACCTTGCCCAGCGCTGGTGCGCAAGCTGCCATGTCGTCGCCAATGGCCAGGCGGCAGCCAGCGCCGACGTCCCTTCGTTCGCATCCGTTGCGCGCCGGCCGGACTTCAGTCCGGAGAAGCTCGCCTTCTTCCTGCTCGACCCGCATCCGAAGATGCCGAGCTTTCCCTTGAGCAGGACCGAAGCCGGCGACATCGCGGCCTATATCGGATCGCTGCGTCCGTAGGGCGCCGGCCAGGCGCGACACTTCAGAAAATGCAAATCCCTGCCGGAGGACCGACAGGGATCAGCAGAAAGGATGATGGACGGCGAATGAGAGACCCATTCGGTGGCCCATCATGGACCTGCACGAGCATCGAAATGCGGATCTCGACGCCGCGCAAGATCAATTTGTAGGCACGCAGCGCACAGACCAGGAATCAGGATTTGCCTTTGCCCGGCTGCATCAAACTGCCCGTCATCTGGCGCATATGGTCCCCTGCGCTGGTGAACTGGCTGCGCAGGAAATCGGACTGGATTCGCATTGCCTCTTGAAGGTCGGTGGCATGAACAAGCTTGCGCGCATGCTCGAACGCCGACTTCATGTTCTGCTCGGTGAAAGCGAGCGCCTGCTTCGACACCTCGGTACCCGCTCCGGGAACCGAGGTCATCGATTTGGTGGCGGCTTCGAAAAACATGCCGAAGGCCTTCTCCGCCTGGTCGATCGTCTTCTCGGCCAGGTCGCGCAGTTCGGCCGGAACTTCGAGCTTCGGTTCGATCATGGTCGCACTCCTCCCTTTTTCTTAGCTGAATACCACACTTGCCGGACCGCATTCCAGCGGCGAACCCCGGGCAGACGTCCCCGGCGGTCCGGCTTGGGCAGCCAGACGAGGCAAAAGGCTTAAGGCGCGCGGCCCGGCCTCAGGACAGGGGGTGTTCGGGAAGGGCTTCTTCGGTGGCGAGGTCTTCGACGAGCTTGATAACCTCGAAACGCTGCCGAGGTGCAAGCTTCAGAAACGCGCGGAGCAGACGCAGGCTTTCGACGGTGCCACTCGCAGGCGCGCCGAGCTTGAGGTGCAGTTCAGCCGCGAAATTGAGGTTCTTCATCTCGCACCTATGACTGGCATCGGCATTCCTGATCCGACATCGGGGTCCCATGCGAGAATCCGATGCCACGACGGAATGCTATGGCGACTACGAATTCTCGGCCGGGAGGCCCCGGCAGGTTAGCACGCTGAACGACAAATCCGAACGGAAGGGCTTAACCGAACAGGTTGCAATTATGCCAAGGAACAACCCCTCCGGCAAGCCCAACCACCAGCTTAGCGATGCTTCGTCTGCATCGCAGCACGGCAATTCCGGATAACAGGAATATGGAGCGCAGTCACCCACCTGCGTCAAGAAGCGGCATCAATCACGCACAAGGCTATCATTACCGTCGACCGACACAGCATTTCGCCTTGTTTCCGATGTGAACGGACATTGGCGGAGACCACCTAGCGCTTTTTCAGCGTATACACGTAATTGTTGAGTCCCACCTCGGCGGTTGTATCGTCGACGAAATGAACGTCGATCTCGCAGCCGGTCTCCAGGGTCCTGATCGGGGCTCCCGCGAAGCCGAGCGAGGCGGCAGACGCCTTCGGATCGGCCTTCCTGTCGACACGCTGCATCTCGCCGAACGCACCCTGGAAGATCATGTCGGGACCGTAATCCGTCACCTTGTATTGCGGCTTGGCACAGGCAAAGGGCTGCGGCCCCGATATCTCTTTCGCCTTCAGGACGATTGCCTTGCCGATCAGCCGTGCCCGCTCAGCGCCCTCGGGCTTGCGTTGCTGATCGGCCCATGGCGCGACCACGGCGGCCGTGAATGTCCACCTGCCGATAAGATTCGGCCGCCGCGGCCGTGCCCGCGGCTCCGACCGACGCGAGAAGGCAAACGATGCCGGCGAATTTCATCCGATCCATCCCCTTGAGCTCTCGGCTTGGACTCGCCCCTTCGCATCGAGGTTCATCGCTCCCGGCATATTTCCGGGCGTGAACCATTGTTCAAGACCGAGCGACCAAGCGGTTGCGGAACGGCCACGCAGATCACGGGCGCCATGGCTGACGGACCTCAAACCGATTCGGGCGCGCCTCAGCACCAAAGGACGACGGCATGCTTTCTCGCTGCGATCTCATCAAGGGCGCCGCGGTCGCGCTTTTCACCCTCTCGATACAAGGCGCATGGGCGCAGGAGACCAGGATGAACCTGTTCAAGATCGTCACCATCAAGGACGAAATCGTCGTCGGGCTATCGTCGGAAGAGCTTCAGGCGCTCGGCGGCAGCGATGCGAGCGCGGTTGCACACGCGCTGGCGCAGAAGGGCGACCTCACCGTCTGGCAATACAACGTGCATCGCGGCCCGAACGGCGAATTGCAGCAGGCGCCGACCGCCAAGATCGGGCTTCTGGCGAACGCCTCGCTCCGTGTCGAGCCCTACACGACGCCCTATCAGATCGTGCCGCACCCCTAAGCGCGAGCTGGCCCGCCGGCGGCCAACACCGCCGGCGGGCTGCAATTATCTGCGCTGACTTGCACGCCGTGTCCCGATTTCCGTCGCAAAGCCGTAGATCAGCGCCAGCCGGTCCAGGCATTCGCGAAAGCGTCGTGCAAAATAGTCGTTCCAGCGCTGCGTCCGGACGGCGCGGCGCTCCCCGATCTGATCCATGGTCAGGCCGAGCACCAGCACGTCGTGCACCAGAGCGGCACCATCGGTGCCGAGTTCACGCTCAACCCGGTTCAGCCGCAGCACCGCCTGCCGCTGGCTCTCGGTGACAGGCTCGCGGGTGGCGGTACTATCGACATATTCGCGTGTCGTGTCGACCGCCTGAGGGCCCCGCTCCGCACGCTCCCAATCGTTCTGGAAGGCACGCCCGCCGCGATATTGCGCTTCGTCGATCTGGTGGTGAGCGTGCAGCCGGCCGAGCGGATCGCTGCGGATCGCCCGGAGCGCCATGATTTTCTCGCCGGGCTCGAGCGCCAGCGGATTATCGACCTCGACCTCCGCCAATTCGGCATTGAAAGGCACTTCGCGCGACCGCCGGTCGTAGATCTCACTGAGTTTGTAGGACTTGTTGCGTCGGGCACGTGCCACTCGGATGCTCCTTTGCAAAGTTGACGATTGAACGGGCGGTGGCCGCTTCAGGCGGCGGAGACCAGTCTCAGCACGACGGGACCGGCGCCACGGCCGGACGCAGCCACGGAACGCTGCGTCAGGCGCGCATGCGGCGCGCAATAGCTGGAGCCCGACTGACACGGATGGCCGCAGAAGGAGATCTCCTCCCCGTCCTTGTCCCCGCCATAGGGATAGCGGCAGTCGGCCGGCTCAAGTTCGACCAGCTGGATCAGGCGCGGCTGGACGCCGACGCAGCGCAGCGTCACCCGCGCGGCAGGCTTCATTGCGGATTCCGGCGGCAGATTCAGGTGCTGTAACGCCGACCGGCGCGGCGAAGGCAGGCCGCCCTCACCCGGCAAAGACGGCACGATTGGCGGACTCGTCATCCGTGGCGGCACAACGAGCCCAAGGCGCTTGGCGCGGCCGACCACAGCGCTGCGCGTGTAAGCCGTTCCAAACCTTGCGTTAATCTGCTTGCCGATCTCGGCATAAGACATACCCCTGAGAAAATAGTCGCGAAGCGCGTCGGAGTGCTCCGACGGCCAATGGCCCGGTTCCATGTTGCTGTCCTGTGATGCGCCTTTGCCCGGTCGCACGACCAGATGGCGAAACACACATTCCGGTATTCCGAAGATAGTGTCAAGCAATAATTCTGATATTCATAATTGCATCAATTCCGAATTTCGGATTACAAGAGGCAAGACGATGGGCAATCGAGGGAATCACCATGTTGGACGTTGCAATGATCGAACGGGGCCTGGAGAAGACGGGCAAGAGCAAGGGCGGTCTTGCGGCGGCGATGGGCGTTCGGCCCGGCGCGGTCTCTGAGATCCTCGGCGGCGAGCGCTTGGTGAAGGCGTCGGAAATCATTCCGATCATGGAATATCTCGAGCTCAATCTTGCGCCGATCATGGGCCGCGTCGGTGCCGGCGCCGTGATCGAGCCGGATTACGAGCAGGTTCCTCCGGAAGGTCTCGGCGACATCGCGCTGCCCTTCCCGATCATGGAAGAAACCGTCGCATTCGAGATCGTCGGCGATTCGATGCTGCCCAAATACGAGAGCGGCGACGTGATCGTGGTCTACAAGGACCAGCGCCATCCGCTGTCGAGCTTCTACGGCGAAGAGGCGGTGGTCCGGCTCAAGACCGGCGAGCGCTATCTGAAGACCATCGAGCGGGGCAAAACCCCCTCCGTCGTCAATCTCAACAGCTTCAACGCCAAGCCGATCGTCGGCGTCAAGCTCGACTGGGTCGGGGAGATCTGCCTGTCCATGCCCAAGGGCCAGCTCGAGCGGCTGCGCGCCAAGTCGGCGCGCCCCCGCAAGAAGGGCAAGTGAGCGTCGATTTCTGTTTTTTGGAAATCCAGCTTGACTTGATTCCGTTTTTCGGAAATACTCTGCCGTGCCCGGACCACAGGGGCGCGGCAGGGTTATTTCATGCAGTATTTCGTCGTGATGATCGACTATGGGCGGCGCGGCCGCGAAGCGGTCGTCGATCCTGAAATCACGCGGCGCGAGGTCATTTCCCGCGTTACGTCAGGTGAATATCAAAACATCTCGTTCATCCACGAGATCGTGGACAACTCCGTCGAGGACGTCACCGAGACCATCCTGGCCGAGGCTGCCCTTCCCCGGATCGCCCCCGAAGAAGTTGACCTCCAGGCGATCCGCCTCGATCACGCCCGCGACCTGCGCAAGCACGAGCGAACGTGACGCAGGCTCTTGCCGGCCTGCGCCACCGTCCGGACGGAGATCACACCGTGAGCACGGTCGATCCTGTGGTCTTGCGCGCAGCGAGATCGGCATGCGCCTTGGCCGCGTCCTTCAGCGGATAGGTCTGGTGCACCTCGATCTTCACCGCGCCGGACTTCACGACGTCGAACAGCTCGTTCGCCATCGCCACCAGGCTCTCGCGCTTGGCGGCGTAGGTGAACAGCGTCGGACGGGTGACATAGAGCGAGCCCTTTTGCGCAAGCAGGCCGAGATTAAGCGGCTCGACAGCGCCGGAGGACGCACCGAACAGCGCGGCGACGCCGAGCGGCGCAAGGCAGTCCAGCGACTTCAGGAAAGTGTCCTTGCCGACGGAATCGTAAACCACCGGCACCTTCTTGCCGCCCGTGATCTCGTCGACGCGCTTCACGAAATCCTCGCGGGTGTAGATGATGACATGGTCGCAACCATGCGCCTTGGCCAGTTTTGCCTTCTCGTCGCTGCTGACCGTCCCGATCACCGTCGCGCCGAGATGTTTTGCCCACTGGCTCAGGATCAGGCCGACGCCACCGGCCGCCGCATGCAGCAGGATGGTATCCCCGGCCTTCACCCGATAGGTCTGCCGGATCAGATATTGCGTGGTGAGCCCCTTGAGCATCATCGCCGCCGCGGTCTTGTCATCGACGCCGTCGGGCAGCTTCAACAGCCGGTCGGCCGGGATCAATCTCGCCTCGGCATAGGCACCAAGTGGCGAGGCACCATAGGCGACGCGATCGCCGGCTTTCAGATCGGTGACACCGGGCCCGACTTCCTCGACCACACCGGCTCCCTCGCTGCCGAGACCGCTCGGCAATTGAACCGGATACACGCCAGAGCGATTGTAGATGTCGACGAAGTTGAGGCCGACGGCAGTGTGGCGGATGCGCGCTTCGCCCGGTCCGGGCTTGCCGACACTGACCTCCTCCCAGACCAGGACTTCCGGGCCGCCAGTCTTGTGAAAGCGAATGGCGTGCGTCATGGGGTTGCTCCCTTATCGTTGCAGTGAAGGTCCGAGAACCGGATCGGCTTGTGAAATAGGCATTTGGTCCGCCTGTTACAGTATAGAAGACGTAACAAGAATGTCACAGCGAACGACAAACGCCCGCCGTTCCGCCTCTGTTCGAAAGAGTTGATGACGGCCTTGAGCCGACCGGCAGTAGCCTTTGCGCGGGGTTTGGTGGTCGCCTGCGAAGGAGAGCCGAGATGCCAGCTTATGTACAGCATCATCAGGATATCGAAATCGCGCCTGTGATTTGCCCGACATGCATGGGGTTCCTGCCAATGTATGTGCGCGAGGTCGAGCCGCACTGGAGCCTTGCCAAGATCGACTTCGTCTATGAATGCGCCGATTGCGGCGCCGAGGTCCGGCAGACGATCCGCAAGGGCGAGTTGCTGCGGCACTGATCGCACCGACAGCCGGGCAGCCCAAGTATTTGCGTTGAGCGGAAAAAGCGCGGTCCGCGCGGGTCAGATGCCTCCCAAACGAGGCTTGTTCTTTGCCGGGAACGCAGGCAGAACAAGCTCAAGCAAGACCTTTGGGAGCGCCATTTCGTGGCTGAGCAAAAGCCCTCGACCGCGATCGAGGCAGTGGAGAGCGGCCTCGCCGCGCAGGGCTACATCGCGAGCCGGCAGATCGCGACCGCCGTCTATTTGTCGCAACAGATCGAGAAGCCGATCCTGGTCGAGGGCCCCGCGGGCGTCGGCAAAACCGAGCTTGCCAAGGCGATTGCCGCCTGGCGCGGCATGAAGATGATCCGCCTGCAATGCTACGAAGGCCTCGACGAGGCCAAGGCGCTCTACGAGTGGAAATACGCAAAGCAGCTGCTCTACACCCAGATCCTCAAGGACAAGCTCGGCGAAGTGCTCGGCGGCGCGCAGACGCTGCATGATGCTCTCAATCAGCTCCATGATTTCGGCGACGTGTTCTTCTCCAAGGAGTTCGTCGAGCCACGCCCCCTGCTCCAGGCGCTGGAGCAGCCGGGCGGCTGCGTGCTTCTGATCGACGAAATCGACAAGTCGGACGCCGAATTCGAATCGCTGCTGCTGGAAATCCTCTCGGACTTCCAGGTCACGATCCCCGAACTCGGCACCGTCTCGGCGATCACGCCTCCGACCGTGATCCTCACCTCCAACAGCGAGCGCGACCTCGGCGACGCCCTGAAGCGGCGCTGCCTGCATCTGCATATCGGCTTCCCCGAGCAGCGGCTGGAGGAGCGCATTGTCGAGAGCCGCGTGCCCGGCATCTCGCAGACGCTGCGCCGGCAGATGGTCGGCTTCATCCACGAGATCCGCTCGCTCGACCTGAAGAAGCTGCCCTCCGTCAGCGAAACCATCGACTGGGCCCGCGTGCTGGTGCTGCTCCAGGCCACCGAGCTCGATACGGAAATCGTCAAGGACACGCTCAATGTGCTCCTGAAATATGAAGCCGACATCGAGGCCGCGGCGCCGCACGTGACGACCTTCATTGCCAAGGCGGCCCGGTCCAACGTCTTCGGTTGACGCCGATGCGCGAGAATCTCCATCGTTTCTTTCGGGCGGCGCGGGGCGTCGGCGTCCACGTTTCGCCCGCCGAAAGCATCGATGCGATGCGCGCGGTCGCGCAGGTCGGCGTGTCAGACCGCACGATTCTGCGTGATACCCTGCTCCTGACGCTCGCCAAGTCGCAGGACGAGAAGCTCGCGCTCGGCGACTGCTTTGATCTCTTCTTCAGCCAGCCCGAGCCGCGGGAAGACCAGCCTCAATCCGATAATGATGACGCTTCGCAGGACGCCGATCAACAGGCCAATCAATCTCCCTCATCCGGTTCGGACAGCGACGCAGGCGAAGGGCAAGCTCCCGAGGGATTAGGTCCGCTAGCGCAGATGCTGCTGTCGCAGGATCGCAATGCGATCGCAGCCGCCATTGCCAGTGCCTCCGGTGCAGCCTCGCTCACGGACATCCGCTATTCGACCCAGCGCGGCATCTTCTCCAGCCGCATCCTCGACGCCATGGGCCTGCAGCGCCTGCGCGACGAGCTCGACGAGCTGACCGCGACCAACCCCGCGCTCGCGGAGCGTTTGCGCGGGGCGCTGGACGCCTTGCGCGAAGCAGTCCGCGACACCGTCGCACAAGGCCTTGCACTTTATGCCCGCGAGGAGGCCGAAAACCTCCGCAACGAGATCCTGCGCAACGCGCCGCTTGCCCGCATCGAACGGCGCCAGGTCGCCGAGATGCGCGCCCTCATCCGCCAGATCGCACGCCGCCTGCGCGAGCGTTATTCCAAGCCGCGCAAGCGCCAGCGGCGCGGCCATCTCGACGTCCGCCGCACGCTCCGCCGCAACGCCGCCTGGGGCGGCGTGCCGTTCCTCACCGCATGGAAGCGCAAACATCGCGACCGGCCCAAGATCGTGGCGATCTGTGACGTCTCCGGCTCGGTCGCGCAGGTCTCGGACTTCTTCCTGCTCCTGATCCACTCGCTGCACGAGGTGGTCGACGACGTCCACTCATTCGCCTTCTCCTCGCACCTGATCGAGGTCAGCGACATCCTGGAGAAGAAATCGCCGGAAGAGGCGATGGCCGAGATCATGTCCAAGGTCGGTTTCGGCTCGTCCGACTACGGCTCCTCGCTGGTCGATTTCGAGAAGGAGTTCATGAGCACGCTGACCCCGCAGACCACGGTGATCGTGCTCGGCGATGCCCGCAGCAACAATCTCGATCCGCGTGCCGACATTCTGCGCCGCATCTCCGAACGTTCAAAGCGGCTGGTCTGGCTCAATCCCGAAGGACGGCTCGCCTGGGGCTTTGGCGATTCCGAGATGCCGCGCTATGCGACCTTTTGCAGCGTGGTGCGCCAATGCGCCACCGCCCAGCAGCTCGAGCGGGCCGTGTCCGACATCGTGGCGACTTATCAGTAGACGGCGATCAAACCTGTCGTCCGGCGTCAGGCGGCAGCCAACTCGGCCTGGACGAGGTTGCACTCCCGGAAGTGATACGCAATTTCGTCGAGCGCGCGCTGCTCCCATTCCTGGGCCTGCGCGAGCCAAAACACCCGGCGCTCCGCATCCAGCGCGGCACGCTCGCGGCAGAGGAATTCCTGACTGCGAATTTCCACCAGCCTCTTCATGCACTCACACTCCTGTCGTGTGAAGCTAATCCCCGCGAATCAACGTAGCAGAATCACGTCCCTCTCGCCTCACGATTTCTGTGCATATTGCGACGCAGAATGGGACAGTGATATTTCCCGTGCACCGCGGCGGCGCTCGCCGCACGATCAAGCGCAAATCATCAATTAGTGATCGGAGATCGGGACGATATTCATGCGCAACCGATCTTAACTCTTGTGACGCAACGAAGTGCGGCAATTCGTGAAGAGATGTTCTAGACAGCACACTGAATTCCGACTCATTGTCGTCGCACGGTCTTCATGCAGCGCCGCTAACAGAGGCCCGCGAACAGCACTATCGCTTGAGGCAACATGAGCAACGATTTCGACTTCGATCTTTCACCCGATCAGTGGGAAGCGCTGAAAGCGCTTCGCAATCCGGTGTCGAACGGTCGTCTCTCGAAGGCTTATGTCGTCAAAAGCCTGGTCGAGCTGGGCCTTGTCGCGGTCGATGATGACGTGCCCGTGATGACACCAGCCGGACGCACGGCGCTGGTGCGCGGATCGTGCAGATTGCTGGACCTCGCAGCTTGACGCCCGCGTCAAAATATCTGTGCGATCACGATCGCGTAAGCGACGAACACGACACCTAGGCCCCACACCATCGCCGGAATCTGCGACCGCCGGCCGACCGCCACTTCGAGGGCGATGTAGCTCAGCGTGCCCAAGGCCATTCCGTTGATGAGGTTGTTGGTCAGCACGGTGACCAGCAGCGTCAGCACGATCGGAACCGCGTTGCCGAGATCGGTCATGTCGATGCGGGCAAGCCCCTGCATCATCAACACGCCGACGAGCACCAGCGCGGGCGCGGTCGCTTGCGGCGGGATGATGACGAAGATCGGCCAGAAGAACAGCGCGAGAAAGAACAGCCCCGCGACGGTCACCGAAGTCAGCCCCGTGCGGCCACCGGCCTGCACGCCGGTGATGGACTCGATGTAGGCCGTGACGACGGACGTCCCGAGCAGCGGTCCGACAATCGATGCCGTAGCATCGGTGGCAAAGGCGGCGGTGGCATTCGGGATCGAGCCATCGGACTTGCGCAGATTGGCAGCTCCCGTCACGCCGATCAGCGTGCCCAGCGTCGAAAAGAATTCGGCGCACAGGAAATAGAACAGCAGCGGCAGCGCCACGACGAAATGGCTGAAGAGATAGCCGATGTCGAGCGCCATGAAGGTGCTGGTCGGCCAGCGCGGCCACGCCATGATCGCTGATGGCACCGACGTCACCATCTTGCCGTTGGCGCCGGGAACGAAAAATCCGATCACGGTCAGCAACGCAATCGACAGGATCAACGCCGCCGGCACCCGACGCGCCACCAGCACCGGCGTGAGCAGAAGACCAAACAGCGTCAGCAGCACCGGCGGGCTGCGCAGCGATCCCATCGCGATGTAGGTCGAGGGGTTCTGGACTACGAAGCCCGCGCCGCGGAGCGCAATGAAGACGATGAGCGTGCCGACGGCAGCCTGGATGCCGATCTTCAGCGCCTCCGGCACGTCCTTCGCGACTTTCTCGCGCAGCTTCGACAGGCTGAGGATCAGGAACAGCACGCCGGTGAAAGCGACCATGGCGAGCGCGCCCTGCCAGGGCATGCCCATCTGCTTGACGATGACATAGGTGAAGATGACGTTCGATCCCATCGCGGGCGCGACCGCGAGCGGCAGGTTGGCCCACAGTCCCATCATCACCGAGCCGAGGATTGCGGCGAGTGCCGTGGCGCTGACGAGATCGGCACGATCCATTCCGGCGTTGGACATGATCGCCGGGTTCACAGCGATGATATAGGCCATTGCCGCGAACGTGGTCGCGCCGGCCATCACCTCGCGGCCGACGCTCGTGCCGCGCTCGGTAAGGCCAAAGAAGCGATCGAGCGATCCGGCGGCTGCGCGCGGCTCAGGCTCTGCGGAAGCGACTTGCTGCTTCGTCATTTCGTCCATCCCAGTCCCCCTACCAAACCACCGGGTGCGCTTGGCCGGTCTGCACGTTGATGAAACCGAGCGGCGCCTGCTCGCACGGCGCCACCAACACCCAGCTCCAGGGCGCGCAGGTCAGCGTTGCGAACATCAGCCTCTCCGGGAATCCCGGATACCAGCGCGGCCGGAACGTCGGCTCGTACATCCAGTCGATCTTGCGGCCTTCCGCGTAGAGTGCGTGCATCTCGGCATCGAGCGCATGCGCCGAACGACAGCTCATCAGCCCGCCGACCTCGAAGCGCACGGTGGCAACGAGCTCGCCTTCGCGCACCAGCGCCCATCCGCCCTGAAGCTCGATCAGCGCGTTCACCGCCTTCGCCATCGCCGCGTCGGACGAGCCGACCACCCAGATATTGTGCTTGTCGTGCGCGACCGAGCAGGCGACCGCCGTCTCCGGCGTGCGCGGCCCGCAGCCGCGCCAAAACATCTTCGCGACACGCCCGTCGCCGGAAAAGCGGTCGACGATGGCAAATTTGGTGATGGCCTCGCTCTCGTCGCGCTGCACGACCCCGTCACGCACCGGGAGTTCGAGCGTGTAGAATTCGGGATGCCAATGGAAGGGACGGATCACCGCCGCCTTCATCGTGCTGCGGCCGGGCTCGGCCCGCAGCTCGAAATCCTCAGACTTGACGGTGCGCTTGATGTTGACCGTCTTCGTCGCCCATTCCGGCCACTGGATTTCAGGCACCTTGCCCAGATAGCGCTTGCCTTCGGACACCTGCGCGCCATCGGCCCACACTTCGGCG
Source organism: Bradyrhizobium sp. YR681 (assembly GCF_000282615.1). Classification (GTDB taxonomy): domain Bacteria; phylum Pseudomonadota; class Alphaproteobacteria; order Rhizobiales; family Xanthobacteraceae; genus Bradyrhizobium. Next base: position 43,428 of record NZ_AKIY01000017.1, read on the forward strand.
ATCGTCAGCTTGGCAACATCGGAGAGCAGCACCACGTCGCCGAAACGCCCGGGAGCCAGACTGCCGACGAACGGCGTGATGCGCATGTGCCGCGCCGGATTGATGGTGAGACACTGGATGGCGATTTCCGGCGCAAGACCGGCCTCAATCGCGATGCGCGCATTGTGGTCGCTGGCGCCGAGTTCGAGCGTGTGGCTGGCACTGCGGTCATCCGTCGTGAACGCAATCTGCGACCAGTCCTGCAAACCCTTCGCGAGCAGCCATTTGACGATCTCGTCCATGGCATAGACACGCAGCTCGATGAACAAGCCGCGGGTGAGCTTGTCCCAGGTTTCCTCCGGAGTCTGCACTTCGTGGTCGGACGCGAGCCCGGCCGCGGCAAAGGCGTTGATGGAGGGCAGATCCCGCAAGCCGGAGGCATGGCCTTCGACGACGCCGCGCGCCGCGAACGTCGCCTCGATCATGCCCCAGAGCCGTTTGTAGGAGGGATTGTCGGGATTCCAGACCGCCGGCCAGTCCATGACCTCGTCGAGCCCGGTGACCATCAGGCTCTCGGCCATGAAGTCGGCCTGCTCGTCGTGGCCATACCAGCCGCCGCCCCATTCGTAACCCGTCGGTGGCACCGCCGACCCAGGCTGAGGAAAGATCTTGAGCGGCGAGCCCCGGCGACGCGCCTCGAACCAGAATTCGAGATTGCGCGCGCCGTTGACGTTGGAGAATTCGTGGCTCGCCTCGCAGGTCCAGGTATTGCCATGCGGCAGCACCAGCGCTGCCTCCCATTCCGGCGTCAGATGCGAGCTTTCGATATGCTTGTGCACCTCGCCGAAGCCGGGCACGGCCGCAAGCTCTGGACGATGCACGCGCTCGCGCACCTCGCCGGGATAGCTGCCGGCCGGCCCGACCCAGGCGATGCGCCGGCCCTTGAAGACGATCTCCTGATCCTCGCTCCAGGTCCGGCTGTGCACGTCGAGCAGTTTGCCAACCCGCAAGGCGCGATCGGCCGGGCGGCGGCCGAGCGCCGTCAGCACCAGATCCTGACGGATGCGAACTTCATCGGGCGCGTTGATCAGGAGGTCGTCGGGGATCGCATTCATGGCCTGCCTCACGCTACGCCGGTGCTTTCGCGGCCGCGGCTCGCTTCCGCGCCGGTTTCCCGGCCTTGCTGCCGCGCGCCGCGGCGGCGTCGCGCTGACGGACATCCTTCAAAAGAGTGGTGAGCGCCCACTCGATCGCGTCTGCGATCTCGGCGCTGGACATGCCAAAGTCCTCGCGCATCGCATTCCAGGCCAGCACGTTGTTGAGATAAGACGCGAGCGCTTCCGCTTGCCGAACCTCCTTCGGGGGAAGATGCCGCACCAGTGGCGCCATCGCCTTGTGATGCTGCCCGATCAGGTGCCGCCGGAAGTCCGCGCGCATCCGCCTGCCCGCCCGCGTCACCGCAATGGCGCGCGCCAGATGCGGATGACGATCAAACCGCTTGCATAGCTTGCGGAAAATCTCGGGCAGCTCATCGGGCGAGGTGAAGGGAATGTAGCTGAAGACGTTGTCCTCGATCCATTCGCCGGCCGCAGCGGACAACTCCGCACGGGTCTTGAAGTGCCGATAGATGGTCCGCTCCGCCACCTTGGCGCGCTTGGCCACGGCGGCCATGGAAATGTCGTCGGCCGCCTCGTCCTCCAGCGTCTCGACGAAAGCCGCAACGATGCGCTGCCGCGTCATCTCGGCATATTCGTCGCGAAGGCTGGCGATATGTCGCTTTGCTGTACTCATGTCATAAGTCTGACATCACGCAGATTGGAGGGTCAAGCCGAGACTTGAGGCAGCCCGCGCCGCAACAATGGGCGTCAGCATGCTCGACGGGGCTGACGACCTCCGCGAGCCCGATGATCGCCTGCCGCCTGAAAAATGGACTTTTGCCCGCCGCCAAAATCGGATTTGCTCTGCCGAGAACTGCGCGCAACGGCGCCGCGGACGGCAAGGGAGCCGCCGCGCGGACAGCAAGGGAGCTGGTCATGAACGGGCTTGGCGGATTGAACAAATCACCCGAGGGCGTGGTCATCGGAGTGGTTCAGTTGCAGTTGCCGAACGTCGTGACCCGCGCCGATCTGGCCAGACAGACCGAACGCATCGTCTGGATGGTCGGCAAGGCCCGCCGCAATCTCTCCACCATGGATCTGGTGGTGTTCCCCGAATATTCGCTGCACGGCCTCTCGATGGACACCAATCCAGAGATCATGTGCCGGCTCGACGGGCCCGAGGTCGCAGCCTTCAAGAAGGCCTGCATCGACAACAGGATCTGGGGCTGCTTCTCCATCATGGAGTTCAACCCGCACGGCAATCCCTACAATTCCGGCCTGATCATCGACGATGTCGGCGAGATCAAACTGTATTACCGCAAGCTCCATCCCTGGATTCCCGTCGAACCGTGGGAGCCCGGCGATATCGGCATTCCCGTGATCGAGGGGCCGAAGGGCGCGAAGATCGCGCTGATCATCTGCCATGACGGAATGTTTCCGGAGATGGCGCGGGAATGCGCCTACAAGGGCGCGGAGATCATGATCCGCACCGCCGGTTACACCGCACCGATCCGCGACGCCTGGCGCTTCACCAACCAGGCCAACTCGTTCCAGAACCTGATGGTCACTGCGAACGTCTGCATGTGCGGCACTGACGGCTCTTTCGATTCCATGGGCGAAGGCATGATCGTCAATTTCGACGGCAGTGTGCTGGCGCATGGCACCACCGGCCGCGCCGACGAGATCATCACCGCCGAGGTGCGCCCCGACCTCGTGCGCGAGGCCCGGATCAATTGGGGTGTCGAGAACAATATCTACCAGCTCTGGCACCGCGGCTACGTCGCGGTGAAGGGCGGTGCGATGGACTGCCCCTATACCTTCATGCAGGACATGGTCGCGGGCACGTTTCGCCTGCCCTGGGAGGAACAGGTGAAAGTTACCGACGGCACCTCCTGCGGCTTCCCGGTACCGACACGGATGTTCGGCAAGACCGCGAAGGCGGCGGAATAGCCCGGCTTCAGGCGGGTGACCGCGACATTCTGGCACGGTAGTTGCTCCCTTTTTTGACATCGGGACGTCAAAACGGGGGAGTTCTCATGTCGACCATTGCTGCGGCCCCGGCCGCCGAGTCCAAGCCGCTCTATACCTCGCTGTTCGTCCAGGTCCTCGCTGCGCTGTTGCTTGGCGTCATCCTTGGAATGGCCGTTCCGGACTTCGCCATCGGCCTCAAGATCCTCAGCGACGCCTTCCTGAAGCTGATCTCGATGATCGTGGCGCCGATCGTGTTCTGCGTCGTCGTGCACGGCATTGCCGGCGCTGGCGACCTCAAGAAGGTCGGCCGGGTCGGCGTCAAGGCGCTGCTCTATTTCGAGGTCATGACGACGGTCGCGCTCGTGGTCGGCCTGCTGCTCGCCTATCTGTTCGGCCCAGGCCACGGCATGAACATCGATCCCTCGACGCTGGATGCCAAGGCGCTCAACACCTACGCCGACAACGCCCACAAGCTGTCCGGCGGCGGCATCGGCGCCTTCCTGATGAATGTGATCCCGACCACCTCCTTCGATGCGCTCTCGCGCAACGACGTGCTCCAGGTGCTGTTCTTCGCGGTCCTGTTCGGCGTCGGCCTCGCACTCGTCGGCGGCGAGAAGGGGGCGCTCGTCACCAACATGATCGACGCGGCCTCGACCGTGCTGTTTCGCGTCATGGGGCTCATCGTTCGCGTCGCCCCGCTTGGCGTGCTCGGTGCGGTCGCCTACACCGTCGGCAAATACGGCGTCGGCTCGCTGAAACAGCTCGTCTCGCTGGTGATGCTGTTCTACGTCTCGGTCGGCATCTTCGTGCTTGGCGTGCTCGGCGGCGTGATGGCGCTCGCCGGCATCAACATCCTCAAATTCCTCGCCTACCTGCGCGAGGAGCTCACCATCGTGCTCGCGACCGCGTCCTCGGATGCCGTGCTGCCCCAGATTATGAAAAAGCTGGAGCGCATGGGCGTGAAGGATTCCGTCGTCGGACTCGTGATTCCGACCGGCTATTCCTTCAACCTCGACGCCTTCTCGATCTACCTCACACTTGCCGTCGTCTTCATCGCACAGGCCACCAACACGCCACTCTCCTTCGGCGATCTCCTTCTGGTGCTCGGCGTCTCCCTGATCACCTCAAAGGGCGCGCACGGCGTGCCGGGCTCGGCCATCGTGATCCTGGCCGCGACGCTCAATGCGGTGCCGAGCATCCCGGCGATCGGCCTCGTGCTGGTGCTCTCGGTCGACTGGTTCATCGGCATGGCCCGCGCACTCGGCAACCTCGTCGGCAACTGCGTGGCAACGGTCGTCGTGGCTGCCTGGGAAGGCGATCTCGACCGCGCCAAGGCGGCCAAGGTGCTCGAAGGCGGCGAGCTCGTGGACGTGACCGCGGGCTAGCGCCCGTCATCCCAACGGAGGAGCGGCGTTCCGTACGCCCTCCCCCAGACGGACAGGAAGCGGGGAAACCAGGAGTGCGCCACCGCGCCCTTGTAGGCCCAGGTGCGATATTTCAGACCCCGCTCGGAGATCAGTTCCTGATAGCCGCCGTGGATCTCCGTCGCGGTCCGGATGTCCTTCAATATGCCCTGCGCGCAGGCCCGGTAGGTATCGCCTCCCGAGAATTCATCGAAGTCGAGCATGCGATCGGCAAACTCGACGTTGAATGTCGGCCAGGAGGACCGCCCCTGATAGGCCGGCGCCGCGATCTTGTGGATCATCTTGTTGCGGGGATTATCCGCTGACACCAGGAAGTGGAACGTGCTGGGGATACGAAAGCGCGGCTCGGCAAGGATCAGATCGGTTGTGGCAGCGAACAGCGCACGCTCGCTCACATCGCTCATATCCCAGAAGCCGCGATGCACGCTGACGAAATCCAGCGCCACCGATGAGGCCGGCGAGCTGGCCGGACCATCCAGGGAGTGCCTGATATAGCCACCCTTGCCGAACAGGCGGAGCAGGTCCCTCTTGTATTGCACCAGATCACGCCCGAGCAGCCGCTTCAGCTCGCTCTCGCTGACGATCCCGAGCTGCACACCCCACACGAAGGTCGTGTAGACGCAGGCGTTGGTGACAAAACGCCGGCGCTCGGCGCGGGTGTCCGTTGCCGCAGAACGAGGCCCGTTCGCATCGCACAGCAAATATCGGCTGCCGTCAGCATCAAATGACTCAAGCTCGCTTGCGAGCTTCAGGATCGCGCGCTTCAGATCGCCGCTGTATTCGGCCAGCAACAGGTGGCCTGCATGCGCGCACTGCGACATCGCCAGGTAGGATGACGCCCGCTCCCCGGCAGAAATCATCTGCTGGAGACCGGCGAGAATGCCGAGCAGCGTATCCGAGGGCCGCGAGAAATAGTTGACGCCGAGATACCGGCCGCGCCCCGCCGGAACGATGGTGGTCGTGACGACGTCGGCGCGAACCGCCTCCAGCAACAGGCGGACACTCCTTTCGAGCAGGCGCGCCCGCCGCACCGCGTCCTGCGCATCCATGATGGTTTCGGAGTCGAGAACATCAGGGTAGAACCAGGCGAAGTCTCGCGGGTAATAGGCGGAGGCGTGCGGGGCCCCCGTGACGAGGAAAGCTTCGGTCACCGAAAACGCGCTGTCCATCGAGTGCCGGTAGAGGTCCTCGATGGCCGAGAACGAATGCTTCGATTGCCTCAGGAACCGATCACCGAGAAAATTGACCGCCTGAAGCACGTTGGCGACGAAGGTCGCAGCGCCGCCCTGGTAGAACCGGTTTCCGCGATGTGATCGCAAGGACATATCACTGTTCATGTGCGCTTGACGTCTCGTGATCCCGGCGATGGCCGGTCACCATTCCAAGCATGGCTGATTCGTGTCTCGCCTCGATGACGTGCGAACTCCTGACGATCCGTTCGGGCCGGCCTATCCCTGCCGCGGCTTAAAGTTCTCGATCACCCGCAGCAGCACGCGCGCTCCGGCGTCGGCATCTGCCGGCTCGACATGCTCATCCGGATGATGACTGATGCCGCCGCGACAGCGGACGAAGATCATGCCGACGTCGGCGATGTCGATCATCGCCATGCCGTCATGCCCGGCTCCGCTCGGCAGCTCGAACACGGAAAAGCCCTCCGCGGCGATTGCCTGCGCGATCTGGCCCTTCAGCCAGGACGCGCAAGGCGCGGTGCGGTTTTCATGGGTGACGTCGAGCTGGAGCGCCAGTTGCCGGCGTTTTGCGATCGCCTCGATCTGCCTGACGATGTCGGCCACCGCGCGCTTGCGATGCATGTCGGTCGGCGCTCGCATGTCGATGGTGAAGGACACCTCACCCGGAATGACGTTGGTCGCGCCGGGCCGCGCCTGGATATAGCCGACGGTGCCGACCAGGCCAGCCTCGTCGGTCCGGCAGAACTGCTCGATCGCGCCGATGCATTCGGCCGCACCCGTGAGCGCGTCACGGCGCAGCGCCATCGGCACCGTGCCGGCGTGACCGGCCATGCCGGTCAGCCGTGCGGCAAGCCGCGTCGCGCCGGCAATCGCGGTGACGACGCCGACGGGGAGGTTCTGCGCTTCCAGCACCGGCCCCTGCTCGATGTGCAGTTCGAGATAAGCGAGCAGCTCGCGCCGGGTCCGCGCGGCCGCGCCAATATGATCGGGATCGAGGCCGAACGTGACGAGCGCATCGCTCATCGAGACGCCGTCGCGGTCGCGCGTGTTGAGAAGGCTCTCGTCAAAGGTGCCGGCCACGGCGCGGCTGCCCAGCAGCGTGGACGCGAAACGCACGCCCTCTTCATCGGCAAAGCCGATGACCTCGACCGCAAACGGCAGACGCTTGCCACGACGGTTGAGATCGGCGACGCAGGCAATCGCCGTGATGACGCCCAGCGGGCCGTCCCATTTGCCGGCATCGCGCACGGTGTCGTAATGCGAGCCCAGCATCAGGCAGGGTGAACCCGGCCGCTCGCCTTCATACCGGCCGCAAACATTGCCGATCGCATCGAGATGCGCGCTCATGCCGGCATCGCGCATCCAGGTCAGGATGAGGTCCGCGGCCGTGCGCAGCTCCTTGCTGAGATAGATGCGAGTGAGCTTTTCGGGGTCTTCCGAGATCGCGCCGAGCTCGTTGATGCGGCGAACGATCTCCTTGCCGAGCGATGCATCGTGAACGGCGTTACCAGCACCCATCTCGGCGAGCTTTCCATCTTCGAGGGACCACAGCGGCGGCGGCCCTGACGACAATCGATACAAGTTCGGTGCCAGCAAGATCGTGCAGCCGGCACCGCCCCAATCCGCGCGTGGTTAGCATGAATGTGCCTTGCCGGCAGACCGTTCGGGCCCGGTCATGCACACCCTGAAGCGGGTTTGGATTGCTCAACTCAATTGCATACAACGATTAGATAGTGCTTATAAATTAGCCTGCCGCTTTCCTCGCCAGCATCGAGTATCGAGATATAGTCTATATATTTCAGTCTCTTATATCAAAATGCATGATCGGTAATCTCTGGCACGAAGCTTGCGACAACTTGTTCCGGGCTCCGCCAGACCGGCGCAGCCGCGAGATTAAGGCGGTGCATCCGCCAAGGGAGCGAGCAATGGATTTTGGCAGGATTTCACGACGGCATTTGTTGCAAGGCGGCGCGGCCCTCACCCTCGGCGCGGCCGCCGGTGCCCGCCCGGCCTTCGCGGCCGACACCACCATCGGCTTCATCTATGTCGGCTCGCGCGATGACTACGGCTACAATCAGGCCCATGCGCAGGGCGCAGCGGCCCTGAAGAAGATTCCCGGACTGAAGGTCGTCGAGGAAGAGAAGGTGCCGGAGACCGACGCGGTCGAAAAGACGATCGAGTCCATGATCAATCTCGACGGCGCCACCCTGCTCTTCCCGACCTCGTTCGGCTACTACAACCCGCACATGATCAAGATGGCCAACAAGTTCCCGAAGCTGCGCTTCGAGCACTGCGGCGGCCTCTGGAGCGACAAGGACCCGAAGAACGCCGGCAGCTATTTCGGTTACATTGACGAAGCCCAATATATCTCCGGCATCGTCGCCGGTTACACCTCGAAGACCGGCAAGCTCGGCTTCGTCGCGGCAAAGCCGATCCCGCAGGTGCTGCGAAACATCAACGCCTTCGCGCTCGGCGCCAAGCTCGCAAATCCCAAGGCGACGACGCAAGTCATCTTCACCGGCGACTGGTCGATGCCGGTCAAGGAAGCCGAGGCGACCAACAGCCTGATCGACCAGGGTGTCGACGTGCTCACCTGCCACGTCGACGGCCCCAAGACCATGGTCGAGAACGCTGCGCGCCGCGGCGCAATGGTCTGCGGCTATCACGTCAACCAGTCGCCGCTGGCGCCGAAGGCGTATCTCACCGGCGCCGAGTGGAATTGGGAAGCGCTCTATCCGAAGTTCGTCAAGATGATCGCCGCCGGCGAAATCATTCCGAACTTCTATCGCGGCGGCCTCAAGGAAGAGATCGTGAAGACCTCGCCCTATGGCGAAGCTGTCTCCGCCGAGGCACGCAAGCATGCCGACGAGGTCAAGGCAAAATTCCTGTCGGCCGAAGGCTACGCCATCTTCAAGGGCGGACAGGTCGACAACAAGGGCAAGACCGTCATCCCGGCCGGCACCGATCGGGGCCAGAAGGATCCCGAGCTCGAGAAGATGGACTACCTCGTCGAAGGCGTGATCGGAGCGACTTCGTGACGACGGAAGCGGCGGATTCCACTGAAGCGGTCGGGACGATTGCCCCGGCCGCCGATCCCGGCTTCCTCCAGCGCCACGGCGCGACAATTGAATACATCCTGATCCCGGGCGCGGCGCTGGCCGGCGCGCTCGCGGTGTTCGGCATCTTCGTGGCGATGTTCGGCAAGAACCCGCTCGATCTCTACTTTTATATGTACTACGGCGCCTTCGGCACCTGGTTCTCCTGGCAGAACACGCTGACGCGCGCGGCGCCCCTGGTCCTCACTGCGCTCTGCACGGCGCTACCCGCACAGCTCGGCATGGTGATCATCGGCGGCGAAGGCGCGCTGCTGATCGGCGCGCTGTCGGCGACCAGCGCCGCGCTCGCGCTTCAGGGCCTGCCGCCGCTGGTCGTGCAGATCGCCATGGTCATCGCCGGCGTGACCGGCGGCGGCCTGTGGATCATGCTCTCGGGCGCGCTGCGGCAGTACCGCGGCGTCAATGAGACCATCTCGAGCCTGCTGCTGGTCTATATCGCGCTCGCGATCCTCAATCATCTCGTCGAGGGGATGATGCGCGACCCCGCCAGCCTCAACAAGCCGTCGACCCGCGAGATCGGCGCCGCCAACATGATCGGCTCCATCCCCGGCACCGACGTGCATTGGGGCCTCGTCTTCGGCCTCGTCGCCGCGATCGCCGCCTACATCCTGATCTATCACACCGTGTTCGGCTTTGCCGCGCGCGTGGCCGGCGGCAACATCCGCGCCGCCAAAATCGTCGGCCTCGGCGTCAGCAAGCTGATCCTGACCATCTGCTTCCTCGCCGGCGGCGCCGCGGGCCTTGCCGGCATGGTCGAGGTCGCCGCCGTGCAGGGACGCACCAACGCCAACCTCGCCGCGGGCTATGGCTTCACCGGCATTCTCGTTGCGTTCCTCGCGCGGCAGAATCCGCTTGCCATCATCCCGGTCGCGATCCTGCTCGGCGGCATCAGCGCCAGCGGCGGCCTGCTGCAGCGCCGGCTCGGATTGCCCGATGCGTCCGTGCTCGTGCTGCAAGGCATCATCTTCGTCTTCGTGCTGGCCAGCGATGCTCTCTATGGCCGCATCGGATTTCTGAAAGGCAAGTCCTGATGGCAGACGGATCGATCGGACTCTGGACCGTCCCGCTCGCCGTGCTCGGCGGCGCCATTCGCGTCTCAACACCATTCCTGTTCGTGAGCCTCGGCGAATGCATCACCGAGCGCTCCGGCCGCATCAATCTCGGCCTCGAAGGCACGCTGGTGATGGGCGCGATGAGCGCCTATGGCATCTCCTATCTTTCCGGCTCGCCCTGGCTCGGCGTCCTCGCAGCCGGCATCACCGGCGCACTGCTCGGGGCGCTGCATGCGGGCATCTGTTCGTTGCCGCGCGTCAACGACGTCGCGGTCGGCATCGCCTTGATGCTGTTCGGCACGGGACTCGCCTTCTATCTCGGCAAGCCGCTGATCGAGCCCACCGCGCCCCGCCTGCCTGCGATCGATTTCGGCTGGTGGAGCGACGTCCCGCAGGTGCGCGCCGCGTTGCGGGTCAATGTCCTCTTCCTGATCGGCGTCGCGCTTGCGCCGATCCTCTATTGGGCCTTCCGCACCACGCGCTGGGGCCTCCTGATCCGCACCGCCGGCGAAAGTTCGGATGCCGCGCGTGCGATGGGTCATTCCGTGCTGCTGATCCGCCTGCGCGCGACCATGGTTGGCGGCTTCCTCGCCGGCATCGGCGGCTCGTTCCTGTCGCTGTTCTATCCCGGCAGCTGGAACGAGGGCCTGTCCTCGGGCCAGGGCATCACCGCCGTCGCGCTCGTGATCTTCGCGCGCTGGGATCCCTTGCTCTGCCTGTGGGCCTCGCTCGCCTTCGGCGGCGCCGCAGCACTCGGACCTGCGCTGCAATCGGTCGGCGTCACCTCCGGCTATCACCTCTTCAACGCCGCGCCCTACATCCTGACGCTGGCGATCATGATCATCACCTGCTCGCCGAAGCGAACGCTCACCGGCGCGCCCGCCGAACTCTCGATCACACGGTAACACGCGACACGCAAAGAGGTCGTCCATGCCCGAGCGCTACATTAAGTCCGAGCCCTATGCCTGGCCTTACAACGGCGATCTCCGCCCCGAGAATACCGCGCTTGTTATCATCGACATGCAGACCGATTTCTGCGGGATCGGCGGCTATGTCGACAAGATGGGCTATGACCTCTCGCTGACGCGGGCGCCGATCGAGCCGATCAGGAAGCTGCTCGCAGCGATGCGCGCACAAGGCTTCCACATCATCCATACCCGCGAAGGCCATCGCCCCGATCTCTCCGACCTGCCCGCCAACAAGCGCTGGCGCTCGCGCCAGATCGGCGCCGGCATCGGCGATCCCGGCCCCTGCGGCCGCATCCTGGTGCGCGGCGAGCCCGGCTGGGACATCATCGAGGAGCTGGCGCCGCTGCCGGGTGAACCGATCATCGACAAGCCTGGCAAGGGCTCGTTCTGCGCCACCGATCTCGAACTGATCCTGCGCGTGCGCGGCATCGAGAACATCGTGCTCACCGGCATCACCACCGACGTCTGCGTCCACACCACCATGCGCGAGGCCAATGACCGCGGCTTCGAATGCGTGCTGCTGCACGATTGCTGCGGCGCGACCGACAAGAGCAACCACGAGCACGCGCTGAAGATGATCAAGATGCAGGGCGGCGTGTTCGGGGCTGTCTCGACCTCCGACGCCTTCATCGGAGCGATTTCGTGATCATCGGCGAGACGCCCCCACCCTCAGGCGCGTTCGGCGTCGACGCCATCGCCATGACGATGCGCTTCGGCGACTTCCTGGCGCTGGACAATGTCGAGCTGAAGGTGCGGCCAGGCTCATTCCACGCGCTGCTCGGCGAGAACGGCGCCGGCAAGTCGACGCTCGTCAAATGCATCATGGGTTACTACCACGCGACCGAAGGCGACATCATCGTCGGCGGCCGCGAGCAGGCGATTGCCAACCCGAAGGACGCCCACGCGCTCGGCCTCGGCATGGTCTATCAGCATTTTACGCTGGTGCCGGCCATGACGGTCGCGGAAAATCTCGTGCTGGCGCGCGATGACGTTCCGGCCGTGGTGAATTGGCCGAAGGAGATGAAGGAGCTCGAGTCCTTCCTGGCGCGCATGCCGTTCAAGGTGCCGCTCTCCGCAAAAGTCTCCGACATCTCCGCCGGCGAACGGCAGAAATGCGAGATCCTCAAGCAGCTCTATCTGAAGCGCCGCTTCCTGATTCTGGACGAGCCGACCTCGGTGCTGACGCCGGCAGAGGCCGACGAGGTGCTCGGCATGCTCCGCGACATGGTCGTGAAGGGCGAGCTGACCATTTTGATGATCACGCACAAGTTCCGCGAGGTCATGGCCTTCGCCGACGACGTCACCATCCTGCGCCGCGGCAAGCTCGCCGGAGCCGGCAAGGTGTCCGAACTCACGCCCGATGCGATGGCGCGCACCATGATCGGCGCCGAGGAACTCACTGTGCAGCCACCGCGCACCGGCGAAGCCGGCAAGGCGCGGCTGGAACTGGAAAAGGTCCGTGCACTCGATGACGCAGGCGCGGTCGCCGTGCACAACGTTTCGCTGACCGTGCGCGCCGGCGAGATCGTCGGCATCGCCGGTGTCTCCGGCAATGGCCAGCGGCAGCTCGTCGAAGTCCTGGCCGGCCAGCGCGATGCCGAGGGCGGAGAAATCCGCGTCGCAGGCGATCCCTACCACGCCAGCCGCGAGGAGATGCGGCGCCACAAGATGTCGCTGCTGCCGGAGGAGCCGCTGAAGAATGCCTGCGTCGGCGGCATGAGCGTTGCCGACAACATCGCCTTCCGCGAATTCGACCGCGCGCCCTTTGCGAGCGGCGGCTGGTGGCTCAACCGCGGCGCCTTCCGCGACGACGCCAGGAAGAAGATCGGCCAGTACAAGATCAAGACCCGCACGCCGGACACGCCGATCTCGGCGCTCTCGGGCGGCAACGTGCAGCGCGCCGTGCTCGCCCGCGAGCTTGCGGGCGACGTCGAGGTATTGATCGCGGCCAATCCCTGCTTCGGCCTCGACTTCGCGGCCGTCGCCCAGATCCACGCCGAGATCATGGCCGCGCGCAACCGCGGCGCGGCCGTGCTGCTGGTCAGCGAGGACCTCGACGAACTGCTCGAACTGTCCGACCGGCTGGTGGTGATGTTCCACGGCGAATTCGTGTATGAAGCACGGACCAGCGAAGCCGACCTCACCGTGGTCGGCCGTCACATGGCGGGGCACTGACCCGCGGAGGAGCGATGAGCGGTACAGCCGTACGTGACGAGCAGTTTTTGCGCCTGTCCTTCGCGGTCGCCCGCCGCTCGCTCACCCATGGCAATCATCCGTTCGGCTGCATCGTCGTGGATGCGAACGGCAAGGTCCTGATCGAGGCCGAGAACGGCTACATGCCGGACCATGACGGCACTGCGCATGCCGAACGCCTCGCGGCCACACAGGCCTGCCGCACGCTCAGCCGCGAGATACTGGCGACAGCGACGCTCTATTCCTCGGCAGAACCCTGCGCGATGTGCGCGGGCGCGATCTACTGGGCCGGCATCGGCCGCGTGGTCTACGGCCTCAGCGAGCACCGCCTGCGCGGCGTCACCGGCAACCATCCGGAGAACCCCACGCTCGATCTGCCCTGCCGCGTGGTGTTTGGCAGCGGCCAGCGGCCGACCGACGTTGTGGGGCCGCTGCTGGAAGACGAAGCGGAGGCTCTCCACGACGGCGTCTGGGCAAAGTAGGCGCTTCCACAAACTCCGAACCGTAGGGTGGGTTAGCTGTGCAGATGCGCAAAGCGCGTCTGCAGGGCGTAACCCACCAATTCCGCATCTACGGAAATAGACAGTGGTGGATTACGCCTTCGGCTAATCCACCCTACGCACCAGCGTTTCAAAAACGGAATGGCGCCGCGCATCTCTGCGCGACGCCATTCGAACCTTGGAGATCGTCAGCCGATCAGAACTTCACGGTCACGCCACCGTAAACCGTGGACTCGGTGCAGCTCTTGGTGCTCTGGCCCGTCGCCGCGACCGTGCAGACGCCAGCCATCGCGTTGTGGTCGAGGCCGAACTTGTTCTGCCAGTAGCGATAGGCAACCCAGAGGTCGACGAAGTGCGAGTACTTGTCACCCCAGACCGCCTTCGAGGCATCGAAGGTCAGGCGGATCGGTTCGCTGTTCAACTCGGTCTTGGACTTGGTGCTGAAGATGCCGGTGCCGGACAGCGCAGGCAGGCCGTTCGAGTCGCCCTTCGGGCCATACCAGCCGGCGCGGCCGCTGATCGACCAGAACTGCATGTTCGGCGGCAGGAAGCCGAGGTCCATGTAGTAGTTGATTTCGACGGCCCAGGTCGGCTTGTAGCTGACATTGCCGTCCGAGTTACAGGTCACGCCCGGAACGCCCGGTCCGAACAGGCCGCACTGCGTGAAGGCGTTGTGGTTCAGGAACTCGTAGTACATCAACGGCGCGACGTTGAAGTAGCCCTTGTAGGGAAGGTCGAAAGCGAACTGCAGACCGGCGACGACATCGCGCTTGGCGGGCGCGAGGAAGTTGTTCTCGGTATTGGCGTCCATACCGACTTCGAACGAGATGTTGTGCAGCGGCCCCATGGTGAAGGCCTTGGTGTTGAAGATCTCGTTCCAGCCGAAGGTCGAGCGGAACAGGCCGTAGATCTCGGTCGCGCCGGCGCAATCGGCGGCGCCGCCGGTGATGGTCACGCCCGGCGCGGTGCAGGGCGAAGCGGGATCGTTCTTGCCCGACTTGAACATCGAGATGGTGAAGAAGTTGGTGCCGTAGGCCCAGAGGTCGAAGTGGGTGAAGGAGTAGACCTGCTTGGCAGTGGTGCCGTTGATGCTGCCGTCCGGACGGGTGCTCCACATGCCGGGATCGGTGCCTTTGGGCATCCAGGAGAATGACACGCGGTTGTCGATCACCAGGAAGAACGGGAGGTCGGCCGCCTTCTTGGCAGCCTTGACCGGCAGATCCGCCGCCTGGGCCAGACCACTTGTGGCGAGCGTAGCAAGAGACAGCGCCGCGGCTGCAATTGCCTTGAAACGAAACGACATCCTGATACCCCCAAGTTTGGACAAAAAATGAACGTCCCTTGGGTGCGACACTTGCGCCGATCTCCCGGGGTGAGAAGCCTCAACTTTTTTCAAGGCATGCCGCATGTTTCGGCAGGCATCGACATGTCCTCGCGGAATTTTGAGGGTTTTTGCGCTTCGCCATGGCGTGCATGCGGCTTCGCAACATCAGTCCTTGCCTGACATTCCCGTTTGATTTCGTTTGTCTTTTGTAACGAACCAGCGGGCCAGGGACGCCGATCGGCCGCGATGATGATCTCGATCCGAAATTGCATACGCGAGCTGGCGCGTTTTTGCTCAACTTCACGTCAAGCCTGCACGGTAGGTTCCGATTTGGATTGAATCGTCACAATTTTGCAACAGGCTCTCCTTGCAGGAGAGGACGTCAAAAGCGCTCCCCAATTCCGCTTGAGCCAATCAGCGCCCGATGCGGGCTGCGACTCGCCGGGCCCTGCCGCCTGCCGAAGCGTTGAGCAAGGGATGACGCTTTTTCACACCTTACGCGGCGGTTCAAACTAGCCCAGTATTGAGGCACTTCACCCCATGCAAGCACATCAGCGAATGTTAGATCCGACGCCTAACGGCCTGCATTCCGGCGAGTCCCCGCTGCTTCAGACGCTCGGGCTCACCAAGCGCTATGGCGATTTCCTCGCCAACGATTCCATCGACATCGACATCTGGCCGAAGGAAATCCACGCGCTGCTGGGCGAGAACGGCGCCGGCAAGTCGACGCTGGTCAAGTCGATCTACGGGCTGATCCAGCCCAGCGCCGGCGAAATCCGCTGGCAGGGCGGGCGGATTATGCTGTCGGGCCCATCGGAAGCGCGCAGCCGCGGCATCGGCATGGTGTTTCAGCATTTCTCGCTGTTCGACAATCTCACCGTCGCCGAGAACGTCGCGCTCGGCCTTGATGGCAAGGAATCCTTCAAGGACATGTCGGCGCGGCTGGAGCAGGTGTCGAAGACCTATGGTCTGCCGCTCGATCCCAAGCGCGAGGTCTGGCAATTGTCGGTCGGCGAGCGCCAGCGCATCGAGATCGTCCGCGCACTGATGCAGGACCCGAAATTCCTGATCCTCGACGAGCCCACCGCCGTGCTGACGCCGCAGGAAGCCGATCAGCTCTTCATCGTGCTGGAGCGGCTCAAGGCCGAAGGCCGCGCCATCCTCTACATCAGCCACAAGCTCGAGGAGGTGAAGCGGCTCTGCGACACCGCAACGATCCTGCGCGGCGGCAAGAAGGTCGATACCTGCAATCCCCGCCTCGAGACGGCCGCCTCGCTGGCGCGCATGATGGTCGGCGGCGAGATCAAGGAAGTAAAAGCAGCGGCCGGCCGGAAGACCACCGTGCCACGGCTCGTCGTCAACGATCTCTCGCTTGCGCCTGCCGAGGCCCACGGCGTCAGGCTCGAGCACATCTCGTTCGAACTCAAAGGCGGCGAGATCCTCGGCATCGCCGGTGTCGCCGGCAATGGCCAGGACGAGCTGTTCGCCGCCCTCTCCGGCGAGCGCCTGTCCAAGGACCCCGGCACGGTGGTGATCGAGGGCATCGCCGCCGGCCATCTCTCGATCACGCAGCGACGTAAACTGGGCGCCGCTTTCGTGCCCGAGGAGCGGCTTGGCCACGGCACCGCACCGCGCATGAAGCTGTCGGAAAACGCGCTGCTGACCGGCCACGCCGCCAGCGGCATGGTCAACCATGGCTTCATCGACACCGCGGCCACGCTGAAGACCGTCGACCGCGCGACCGAAACCTTCGACGTCCGCAAGGCCAAGCGCGATCCGGAGGCGGCCTCCCTCTCCGGCGGCAATCTGCAAAAATTCATCGTCGGCCGCGAAATCCTGCGCAATCCCGCGGTGCTGGTGGTGAGCCAGCCGACCTGGGGCGTCGATGCGGGCGCTGCCGCCGTGATTCGCCAGGCGCTGCTCGATCTCGCCACCGCCGGCGCCGCCGTCCTCGTCACCAGCCAGGATCTCGACGAGCTCGCGGAGATCGCCGACCGCATCGCCGTGATGTTCCACGGCCATCTCTCGGCGCCGCTCGCAACCGTTGATGCGAGCCGCGAGAAGCTCGGCCTTCTCATGGGTGGCAGCAGCCTCGAGCCGAAGGAGGCCGCGCATGCAGTTGGTGCTTGAGAAGCGCGCCGAGCGTTCCAACACGATCGCACTGGTCTCGCCGCTGATCGCGATTGGGCTCACGATCGTCACCATGACCATCCTGTTCGCGATCCTCGGCAAGAATCCCCTGCTCGCGCTGCATGCCTATTTTATCGCACCGCTCACCGACAGCTATTCGCTCCAGGAGATCGCGGTGAAGGCGACGCCGCTGGTGATGATCGCGATCGGCCTGTCGCTCTGCTATCTCGCCAATGCCTGGAACATCGGCGCCGAAGGACAATTCCTGATCGGCGCGGTCGCCGGAAGCTGGATCGCGGTAAAGACCCAAGGCACCGATGCCGGCGCCTGGGTGCTGCCGGCGATGTTCGTGCTCGCAGCCGCCGCGGGCGCGCTCTATGCGCTGATCCCGGCGATCTGCAAGGTGAAGTTCGGCGCCAGCGAGATCCTGACCAGCCTGATGCTGGTCTATGTCGCCGATCTCTTCCTCGACTATCTTGTGCGCGGTCCCTGGCGCGATCCGCAAGGCTTCAACTTCCCGACCACGGCCGAATTCGATCCGGTCGCGACGGTACCGCTGCTGATCGAAGGCGGCCGGCTGCATCTCGGCTCGATCATCGCCCTGCTCGTCGTCGCAGCAGCAGCAATCCTGCTCGGACGGACCATCAAAGGCTTCGAGATCCGCGTGGTCGGCGCAGCGCCCCGTGCGGCGCGGTTCGGCGGCTTCAACGCCAACCAGTTGATCATCCTGACCTTCGCCGTCTCCGGTGCGCTCGCGGGCCTTGCCGGCATCATCGAGGTCGCGGGTCCCGTCGGACATCTCCAGCCCGGCATCTCGCCGGGCTACGGATTCACCGCCATCATCGTCGCCTTCCTCGGCCGGCTGAACCCGCTTGGAATATTAATTGCAGGCCTTTTTCTCGCACTGACCTTTATCGGCGGCGAGCAGGCGCAGATCGCGATGAAGATCCCGTTGGATGTCACCAAGGTGTTTCAGGGCATTCTGTTGTTCTACGTGCTCGCCTGCGATTCCCTCATTCTCTACCGCTTCAAGCTGGTGTTCCCGAACCGACAGGTGGCCAGTGGAACTCATTGAAGCGATCATCCTCGCAGTCCTCGCGGCCTCGACGCCGCTGCTGATCGCAGCGACCGGCGAACTCGTGACCGAGCGCTCCGGCGTGCTCAATCTCGGCGTCGAGGGTATGATGATCGTCGGCGCGGCCTGCGGTTTTGGCGGCGCGTGGCTCACCGGCTCGATCTTCATCGGCGCGCTGTTCGGCATCGTCGCGGGCGCGCTGATGTCGCTGGTGTTCGCGCTGATGGCGCTCGGGCTCGCCGTCAATCAGGTTGCGACGGGTCTGGCCCTGACCATTCTCGGCATCGGGCTCTCCGGGCTGATCGGTGCCGGCTTCGTCGGCGAACGCATCACGCCGGCCGTGCATCTCTATATTCCAGGCCTTACCGACATGCCGCTGATCGGCCGCGTGCTGTTCGGCGAGGACGCTTTCGTCTACTTCTCCATCGCACTCATCATGAGCGTCTGGTGGTTCCTGTATCGCACGCGCGCGGGACTGATCTTGCGCGCCTGCGGCGACAATCACGTCTCCGCGCACGCGCTCGGCTATCCCGTGCTGCGCATCCGCACCCTCGCCGTGATGTTCGGCGGCGCCTGCGCCGGCCTTGCAGGTGCTTACCTGCCGCTCGCCTATACGCCGTTCTTTATTCCCGGCATGACGGCCGGACGCGGCTGGATCGCGCTGGCACTGGTGGTGTTCTCGTCGTGGCGGCCGGGCCGCCTCGTCGTTGGCGCTTATCTGTTCGGCGCGGTGACGATCCTGCAATTGCACGCGCAGGGCTGGGGGGTCGGCATTCCCTCGCAATTCATGTCGGCGCTGCCTTACCTCGCAACCGTCATCGTGCTGGTCCTGCTCTCCCGCGCGCGCACCGGTGGCTCGACCGCACCGGCCGCGCTCGGCACCGTGTTCGTGCCTGACCGCTAACGTTTCATTTCCGCGGCGTGCGCGATGGGGCGCGGACGTTGCGGATCGTGGCTTTCCCCTGATGTTTGGAGATTGATGATGAGGAAATCAGTTCTTGCACTCGCTGCCGGGCTTTTGCTCGCCGGCAGCGTCAGTGCAGCCTCCGCCGCCGACAAGCTGAAAGTCGGCTTCATCTATTTGGGTCCGATCGGAGATCTCGGCTGGACCTACCAGCACGACCTCGGCCGGCAAGCGCTGGTCAAGGAATTGGGCGACAAGATCGAGACCACCTATCTCGAGAACGTCCCCGAAGGCCCCGACGCCGAGCGCGCCATCGAGCAGCTCGTCCGAGCCGGCAACAAGCTGATCTTCACGACCTCGTTCGGCTACATGGATCCGACGCTGAAGGTCGCCAAGAAATATCCGAACGTGCATTTCGAGCACTCGACCGGCTACAAGCGCGACAAGAACATGTCGACCTATTCGGCCAAATGGTATCAGGGCCGTTACATCCAGGGCCTGATCGCTGCCAAGATGTCGAAGTCCGGCGTGCTCGGCTATATCGGCTCGTTCCCGATTCCCGAGGTCGTCTCAGGCATCAACGCGACGATCCTGGCGGCGCAGACCATCAACCCGAACATCAAGGTCAAGATCATCTGGGCCAACACCTGGTTCGACCCGGGCAAGGAAGCCGATGCCGCCAAGGCGCTGATCGACCAGGGCGCCGACGTGATTATGCAGCACACGGATTCGCCCGCCGCGATGCAGATTGCCAGCGAACGCGGCAAGTTCGCCTTCGGTCAGGATTCCGAGATGATCAAGTTCGGCCCGAAGACCCAGCTCACCTCGATCCTCGACACCTGGGGCCCGTACTACATCGAGCGCGTCAAGGCCGAGCTCGCCGGCACCTGGAAGTCCGAGGACACCTGGGGCGGCCTCGACAGCCACATGTTCGCGATGGCGCCGTACACCAACATGCCTGACGACGTGAAAAAGCTGGCCGAGGATGCCCAGGCCGCGATCACCGCCGGCAAGCTGCACCCGTTCAAGTGCCCGGTCATTGGGCAGGACGGCAAGGAGGTCGAGTGCAAGGGCGGCGCCAACCTCGCCGACGGCCAGATTCTCGGTATGAATTTCTACGTCAAGGGCATCGACGACAAGCTGCCGGGCAAGTAGCACGCTTCTTGCATTGCCTAAATCACCTGCTCCTCCCGGAACAGGTTCGGAGGGGGTGGCCAGAAGCACCCGGCACTTGTGGTCGCCCCCTCTTTCTATTCTTGCTGGCTCATCCCGCCTGCATGGCCCGCGCCGCGGAACTGTGGCGCCGGATGAGGTCGGCGACATCCAGTCCCGGGATCGCGCCGTCGACTACGGCCCATTTTCCCGCCACCATCACCCGATCGGCCCGGTGCGCCCCGCACAGCACCAGCGCGGCCAGCGCATCGCCATGGCCGGAGAAGCGCAGCTCGTCGAGCTTGAACAGCGCGAGGTCGGCCGCCTTGCCGACGGCGATCTCGCCGAGTTCCGGCCGGCCGACGCAGGCCGCCGAGCCCTTGGTGGCCCAGCGCAGCGCGTCCTTGTGGCTGACCTTCGTCACCCCATAGCGCGCCCGTTGCAGCAGGAAGGCGGCCCGCACCTCCTGCATCAGGTTCGATCCGTCATTCGACGCCGACCCGTCGACGCCGAGCCCGATCCCGACACCGGCCTCCTCCATCTCGCACACCGGGCAGCAACCCGACGCGAGAATCTGATTGCTGCACGCACAATGGCTGATGGTCGTTTTCGCCTTGCCGAGCCGTTTCATCTCGTCGGGATTGAAGAAGATGCCGTGGGCGAGCCAGGTCCGCGCGTTGAGCCAGCCGGATTGTTCGAGATAGTCGAGCGGACGGCAGCCGTACATCTGCTGGCAGAACTTGTTCTCGTCCTCGGTCTCGGCGAGATGGGTGTGCAGGCGCACGTCGAGCTTGTCGGCGAGGTCGGCGGTGGCGCGCATCAGCGATGTCGTCACCGAGAACGGCGAGCACGGCGCCAGCGCGATCTGCACCATCGCATCCGCTCCGCGCTGGTGATATTTCGACACCACCCGCGCGCTGTCGGCAAGGATCGTATCCTCGTCCTGCACGACGCTGTCAGGCGGCAGGCCGCCGTCGCGCTGCGACAGGTTCATCGAACCGCGCGTCAGCAACACGCGCACGCCGAGCCGCTGTGCGACGTCGACCTCGATATCGACGGACTCTTCCAGCCCTGCCGGGAAGACGTAGTGATGATCCGTCGTCGTGGTGCAGCCCGAGAGCAGCAGCTCGGACATTGCCACGGTAACACCGAGCCGCAGCCGCTCCGGCGTCAGCTTGGCCCAGACCGGATAGAGCGCCTGAAGCCAGGGGAACAGCTCGCGGTCCATCGCCGCCGGCAGCGCGCGGGTCAGCGTCTGGTAGAAATGATGATGGGTGTTGATCAGACCCGGCAGCACGACATGCCCGCCCGCGTCGAACACCGCAACGTCAGGGGTTGCAGGCGTGCCGCCAGCCGGCACCAGCTCGACGATCCGGCCGTCTTTCACAACCATCCCGCGCTCGGCAGCATCGGCGAGGATGGCGAGGGGATCCCTGATCCAGATCGGCTTTGCGTCACTCATGACTTCTCCTCACATCCGCTGAAGGCAGGCCTGCAAGGCGGACGCCAGTCCGATCACCTGCATACCACGACTTGTTTGTTGCGACTTGGCTCCGGTCTTGCAAGACTCATCTGCACGATTCACCGGGCGGAAGCTTTTGGCGCAGCCATGGATTTGAATACCATCACGACGGTGGCCCATCCGCAAACGCGCGCGCAGCTGCCTGCCTGGACGGCAGGTGATGCTTGGCTTGCAGGCGGCACCTGGCTGTTCTCGGAGCCACAGGTCCATCTGAAGCGGCTGATCGATCTCACCGATCTGAAGTGGCCCGCGCTGACGATCACAGACAGCCACCTCTCCGTCGCCGCCACCTGCACTGTCGCGCAGCTCGACGGTCTCGCCTGCCCGCCCGACTGGCTCGCAGCGCCGCTGATCGGCCAGTGCTGCCGGGCCTTCCTCGCCTCGTTCAAGATCTGGAAGACGGCCACGGTCGGCGGCAATCTCTGCATGTCGCTGCCGGCGGGACCGATGATCTCGCTCACCGCAGCGCTCGACGGCGTCTGCACCATCTGGAAGGCAGGCGGCGGCGAACAGACGATACCCGTCGTCGACTTCGTCACCGGCAACCAGCGCAACCGCCTGACGCAAGGCGACCTGATCCGGCAGATCGATATCCCGATTGCGGCACTGAAGCGCCGCACGGCGTTTCGCCAGATATCGCTCGCACCGGTCGGCCGCTCGGCGGCGCTGCTGATCGGCAGCTTCGATAGTGACGGCACTCTGGCGCTGACGGTCACCGCATCGACGGTGCGGCCGATCCGGCTGTCCTTTTCCAAGGTGCCGGACGCGGGCACGCTTCGCGATGCGATCGCGCAGCAGATCACCGACGACCTCTACCACACCGACATCCACGGCAAGCCGTTCTGGCGCAAGCACATGACGCTGCGGCTCGCCGAGGAGATTCGCAGCGAACTCCTGGGGGCACCCCCGACATGAGTTTTGAGATCAACGGCAAGCCGTTTTCGCAAGAGCCGCGCGCGGGGCAATGCCTGCGCACGTTCCTGCGCGAGCTCGGCCATTTCGGCGTCAAGAAGGGCTGCGACGCCGGCGATTGCGGCGCCTGCACCGTGCTGATCGACGGTGAGCCCGTGCACAGTTGCCTGATCCCGGCGTTCCGCGCCGAGGGGCGCACCGTGACAACGATCGAAGGCCTTGGCGGCGATCACGGCACACATCCGATGCAGCAGGCCTTCCTCGACGCGCAGGGCTTTCAATGCGGCTTCTGCACCGCCGGCATGATCCTGACCTGCGCCTCGCTGAACCAGGCGCAGCGCACCGATCTCGGCACAGCGCTGAAGGGCAACATCTGCCGCTGCACCGGCTATCGCGCGATCGAGGACGCGATCCTCGGAAAAAACAATGTCGAGGAGAGCGTCGAGCCCGGCGCCGCGTTCGGCCGCAGCCTGCCGGCGCCCGCGGGTCCCGATGTCGTGCGCGGCAAGGCGCGCTACACGTTCGACGCTGCCATCGACGGCCTGCTGCATATCAAGCTGCTGCGCTCGCCGCATGCTCACGCGAGGATCGTCGCGATCGATAGCTCGGACGCGCTGAGCGTTCCCGGCGTGCACGCGGTGCTGACGCACGAGGATGCGCCGTCGCTCCTGATCTCGACCGCGCGGCACGAGAAGGACTGGATGGATCCCGAGGACACCCGCATCCTCGACGACGTCGTCCGCTTCATCGGCCAGAAGGTCGCCGCCGTCGTCGCAGACAGCGAGGCCGCCGCCGAGGAGGCGTGCCGGCGACTGAAGGTCGACTACGAGATCCTGCCGGCGCTGATCGATCCGGAGAACGCGATGGCGCCGGGCGCGCCGGTCCTTCATCCTGACCGCACACCTGCGAACCGGATCGCCGATCCGCAGCGCAATCTCGCCGCGGAGACGCATGGCGAGTACGGCGATGTCGCAGCGGCGCTGGCGACGTCTGCCGTGACCTATGAGGCCACCTTCCACAGTCATCGCGTGCAGCACGCGGCGCTGGAGACCCATGGCGGCCTCGCCTGGCTCGATGAGGCGGGTGTGCTCAACGTCCGGACCTCGACGCAGGTGCCGTTCCTGACCCGGCGCGCGCTGTCGGATATCTTCCAGCTCCCGATGGACAAGGTCCGGGTGTTCTGCGAGCGCGTCGGCGGCGGCTTTGGCGGCAAGCAGGAGATGTTCGTCGAGGACATCCTGGCGCTCGCCGCGCTCCGGACCGGACGTCCGGTGAAGCTGGAGCTCACGCGCGAGGAGCAGTTCATCGCGACCTCGACACGGCACCCGATGCGGGTCCACATTAGGGCCGGCGCCGATGCGGACGGCAAGCTCACCGCACTCCAGCTCGACGTGCTCTCCAACACCGGCGCTTACGGCAATCACGCCGGCCCGGTGATGTTCCACTCGCTGTCGGAGTCCATCGCCGTCTACAACTGCCCCAACAAGCGGGTCGACGGCTACGCTGTCTACACCAACACGGTGCCATCGGGCGCGTTTCGCGGCTACGGCCTGCCGCAGACGCTGATCGCGGTGGAGGCCGCAATCGACGAGCTGGCAAAACAGCTCGGCATCAGCCCTTACGACATGCGCAGGCTGAACATCGTCAAGCCGGGCGATCCCATGCTGTCGCCGCCGCCGTCCGAATTTCACGACGTGCTCTACGGTTCCTACGGGCTCGACCAGTGCCTCGACCTCGTCGAGCGTGCGATGCAGGCGGATGGCCCGCAGCCGGGCCTGTCGCCGGAATGGCTGATCGGCGACGGCGTCGCGTTGACCATGATCGACACGGTGCCGCCGGCAGGCCACATCGCGGATGCGATGATCGCGCTCAACCGCGACGGCGGCTTCGATCTCACCGTCGGCACCGCCGAGTTCGGCAACGGCACCAGCACGGTGCACCGGCAGATCGCCGCGACCACACTCGCGACCACCGTCGACCGCATCCGCCTGCGCCAGTCCGACACCGCCCATGGCGGCCACGACACCGGCGCCTATGGCAGTGCCGGCACCTTCGTCGCCGGCAAGGCGACGCATGCAGCCGCGATGCAGCTCGCGGCGGATCTGAAGGCGGCGGCGGCGGACGCCTGGCTTTGCAACACCGAGAGCTGCACGCTCGACGACGAGGCCGTCGTCAGCGGCGTGCGGCGGATGTCCTTCGTCGAGCTGGCGAAGCTCGGGCGCGAGCGCGGCCAGCCGTTCGCAAGCACCGGCAATTCCGGGGGCACGCCGCGCTCGGTCGGCTTCAACGTGCAAGGCTTTCGCGTCGCCGTGAACAAGGGCACCGGCGAGCTGAAGATTCTCAGGAGCGTGCAGGCCGCGGACGCCGGCATCGTCGCCAATCCAATGCAGTGCCGCGGCCAGGTCGAGGGCGGTGTCGCGCAGGCGCTCGGGGCCGCTCTCTACGAGGAGATGGTGATCGACGCGACCGGCCGCGTCACCAATCCGAAATTCCGTGACTACCACCTGCCCTCCTTCGCCGACGTCCCGCACACCGAGGTCCTCTTCGCCGAGACGTCCGATACGATCGGTCCGCTCGGCGCCAAGTCGATGAGCGAGAGCCCGTACAATCCTGTGGCCGCCGCGCTCGGCAACGCGATCGCGGATGCCACCGGCATCCGCTTCACCGCACCACCCTTCAAGCCGGACCGGCTGTTTCCGGCACTGCACGACAAGTTCGGCTAGGCACATGGTTCGGGGGCTGCGTTCATGACCAGTGAAGTCCATCCCGTCGACGAGGTTTTGCCGGTCCCCCGCCTCCTGGCACTCGGGCTCCAGCATGTGCTGGTGATGTATGCCGGCGCGGTTGCGGTGCCGCTGATCATCGGGCGCGCGCTGAAGCTGCCGCCGGAGGACGTCGCCTTCCTGATCAGCGCCGATCTGTTCGCCTGCGGGCTTGCGACGCTGGTGCAATGCCTCGGCTTTCCCGGCGTCGGCATCCGCCTGCCGGTGATGATGGGCGTGACGTTTGCCTCGGTCGGCCCGATGCTGTCGATGGCGGCCGCGCCCGATATCGGCCTGCTCGGCATCTACGGCTCGGTGATTGCGGCCGGCCTGTTCGGCATCATCGTCGCACCGTTCGTCAGCCGGTTGCTGCCGTTGTTTCCACCCGTCGTCACCGGGACCATCATTCTCGTCATCGGCATCTCCCTGATGCGGGTCGGCATCAACTGGGCCGGCGGCGGATTGCCTACGCTGACGAAGGTGGTCGACGGCGTTCCCGGCAGCTTTCCCAATCCGGCCTATGGACAATTGCAGGGCCTCGGCATCTCGCTGTTCGTGCTGCTGTTCATCCTTGGCCTGATCAAATGGGGCACCGGCTTCCTCGCCAACGTCTCCGTGCTGCTCGGCATCATCGCCGGCGCCGTGCTCGCGACCGTTCTCGGTGTGATGCATTTCGACAAGGTCGGCGCCGCCTCGTGGGGCGCCATCGTGATCCCCTTCCGCTTCGGCATGCCGCAATTCCACCTGGTGCCTGTCATCACCATGTGCGTCGTCATGATCGTGGTGATGATCGAGTCGCTCGGCATGTTCCTCGCGCTCGGCGACATCACCGGCAAGGCCATCGATCGCGAAGCGCTGAGCCGCGGCTTGCGCGCTGACGGCGTCGGCACGCTGCTCGGCGGCATCTTCAACACCTTTCCCTACACCTCGTTCTCGCAGAATGTCGGCCTCGTCTCGGTGACCGGCGTGCGCTCGCGCTGGGTGACGATCGCGGGCGGCGGCATCATGCTGGTGCTCGGGCTGCTGCCGAAGCTCGCCGCGCTGGTCGAGGCGGTGCCGCTGGTGGTGCTCGGCGGCGCGGGCCTCGTGATGTTCGGCATGGTGGCGGCGACAGGTGCACGCATCCTTGCCTCGGTCGATTTTCGCACCAACCGCTACAATCTCTTCATCGTCGCGATCTCGATCGGATTCGGCCTGATCCCGCTCACCGCACCCGGCTTCTTCCGGAATCTGCCGCACGACCTCCAGCCGCTGCTCGAGTCCGGCATCCTGCTCTGCGCGATCGTCTCGGTGCTGCTCAATGCCTTCTTCAACGGCCTGAGCGGAGGTGCGACGGCCGAGGCCGACGCAGTGGCAGCCGCATCATCCGCGCAGCATGTCTAGCTGCCGCGATAGGTCGAATAGCTCCACGGCGTGACCAGCAGCGGCACATGGTAGTGGTTTTCCGGCTCGCTGATCGCGAAGCGCAGCGGGATCTCGTCGAGGAACGGCGGGTCGGACAGCGGCACGTTGCGCTCGCCGTAATATCTGGCGACGCTGAAGCGGAGCTCGTAGCGGCCGATCGGCAGCGGGCGGCCG
>NZ_AKIY01000018.1 GCF_000282615.1 Bradyrhizobium sp. YR681
CCCCTGCCGCTCCGGGCGCGGCTGCGGCTGCTCCGGCCGCTGGCGCTGCGGCTCCGGCCGCGGGTGCTGCTGCACCTGCCGCTGCTGCCAAGGCTCCCGCCGGCGGCGACAAGAAGAAGTAATCTCTCAAAGCTGGCGCGCGGTCTTTGATCGCGCGCCGAGCGAGGGGCTTGCCGCGTCATGCGACTCTTTGTTGGGCTCGGCAATCCCGGCGCGAAATACGCACGTAACCGGCACAATATCGGCTTCATGGCCGTGGACGAGATCGCGCGGCGTCATGGTTTCGCACCATGGCGCCGTCGTTTTCAGGGCGAGACCTCGGAAGGCGCGCTCGGACCTGAGCGCGTGATCCTGCTCAAGCCCACGACCTACATGAATGATTCCGGTCGCAGCGTTCAGGATGCCGCGAGCTTCTTCAAGATCGCCCCGGGCGACGTCACCGTGTTCCATGACGAACTCGAACTGCCGCCGGGCAAGGTGCGGGTGAAGATCGGCGGCGGCATTGCCGGCCATAACGGCCTGCGTTCGATCTCGGCGCATATCGGCAATGACTACCGCCGTGTCAGGCTCGGCATCGGTCATCCCGGCGTCAAGGAACTGGTGCACGGCCACGTATTGTCGGACTTCGCCAAGGCCGACAACGACTGGGTGACGACGCTGTGCGAGGCGGTGGCCGAGCATGCGGGGCTGGTTGCCAAAGGCACGGACGCGACCTTCGCCAACAGGGTGCATCTCGCCATGCAGGCGAAGGGATTTTTGACCAAGGACGAGAACGGCAAGGAATAACGCTCGTGGGATTCAAATGCGGAATCGTCGGATTGCCCAATGTCGGCAAGTCGACCTTGTTCAATGCGCTGACCGAGACGGCCGCGGCGCAGGCCGCGAACTATCCGTTCTGCACCATCGAGCCGAATGTCGGCGAGGTCGCGGTGCCTGATCCGCGGCTCGACAAGCTCGCGGCGATCGCCAAGTCCGGACAGATCATCCCGACCCGGCTGACCTTCGTCGACATCGCAGGGCTCGTGCGCGGCGCTTCCAAGGGCGAGGGCCTCGGCAACCAGTTCCTCGCCAACATCCGCGAGGTCGACGCCATCGCGCATGTCGTGCGCTGCTTCGAGGATTCCGACATCACCCATGTCGAGGGCAAGATCGCCCCGCTCGCGGACATCGAGACCATCGAGACCGAGCTGATGCTCGCCGATCTCGACAGCCTCGAGAAGCGCGTCGACAACCTCTCCAAGAAAGCCAAGGGCAACGACAAGGACGCCAAGGAGCAGCTCGACCTCGTCAACCGCACGCTGGTGCTGCTGCGCGAGGGCAAGCCGGCGCGTCTCGTCGAGCGCAAGGCGGAAGAAGAGCGCGCCTTTGGCATGCTCGGCCTGCTGTCGTCCAAGCCCGTGCTCTATGTCTGCAACGTCGAGGAAAGCTCGGCCGCGACCGGCAATGCGTTCTCCAAGGCGGTGCAGGAGCAGGCCGCCAAGGAAGGCGCCGTCGCCGTCGTCATCTCCGCCAAGATCGAATCCGAGATCGCGACCATCTCGCGCGAGGAGCGCGCCGACTTCCTGGAGACGCTGGGTCTCGAAGAGGCCGGCCTCGATCGCCTGATCCGGGCCGGCTACACCCTGCTCGACCTCATCACCTATTTCACGGTGGGCCCGAAGGAAGCGCGCGCCTGGACCATCTATCGCGGCACCAAGGCGCCGGGCGCGGCCGGCGTGATCCACACCGACTTCGAGAAGGGTTTCATCCGCGCCGAGACCATCGCCTATGAGGACTATGTCGCGCTGAACGGCGAAGCCGGCGCCCGCGATGCCGGCAAGCTCCGGCTCGAAGGCAAGGAATACGTCGTCGCCGACGGCGACGTGATGCATTTCCGGTTTAATACGTAAGCCGCGAAGAGGTCCGCAGGGTGGGTTAGCCCTGCAGATGCGCGAAGCGCATCTGCTCGGCGTAACCCACCATGCATCGGCAACTGCGGAACGAAGTTGGTGGGTTACGCCTGCGGCTAACCCACCCTACGGCACCTGTGCCGGCCTCACCGCATCCCGCCGCCTTGATCCCGGATCGCGCCGAGATGCTCGTTGATGCGGAAGATGATCAGGATCAGTTCCGCGACGATGCGCGAGAACACGATGCCGACCACGACGCTGGCGATCGACGACAGCAGCACCAGGAAGCCGCCGAACGGGCTGATCGCCATCGCAGCGAGCCCTGAGAAGATGCCGGAGAGGCCGAACAGGCAGATCAGCGCGATCACCAGCCAGTAGAAGGTCTTGATGATCGTCGGCGTGATGAAGCGGTCCCACTGAAACAGGTCGCTGAATGAAAACATTGCTCTCCCCAGGGCAAATCGGACTTCCGGCAGCGTCAACCGACTTGAGGCAGGTCTGGCCCGATTCGTCGAATGTAGCACGAGCCATGCGAGCCGGCGGGTTGAGATTGCCGCAAAGTGCGGCCACAATCTGTCATTTCCGATAGCCAAATCAAAGATGACCCTGACCTTCGAAGACTTCCCGCCGGGCCGGTTCGGAACGTTCGGCCCGCGCCATGTCACCCGCGACGAAATTTTGGCCTTTGCCGCCGAGTTCGATCCGCAACCCATGCATCTGGACGAGGATGCCGCCGCCAGCAGCATGCTGCGCGGCCTGTCCGGCTCGGGCTGGCACCTTTGCTCGCTGATGATGCGGATGATGGCCGACGGTTTCATCACCCGCGCCGCGTCGCTGGGGTCTCCCGGCGTCGACGAGGTGCGCTGGTTGTCGCCGCTCAGGCCGGGTGACGATCTCATGCTCGACGTCGATGTGCTGGAAGCCCGCACCTCGAAGAGCCGGCCCGAGCTCGGCATCGTCAAGTTCAAATGCACCGTGCGCAATGCGACGGGACAGGCGCTGTGCGAGATGACCTCGCCGATCCTGATCGAGCGGCGCGAGGGGGCGGTCTGATGCGGTTCTTCGAGGACATCGCGATCGGCCAGCGCCGCGAGATCGGCGCCTACAATTTCACGGCGGAGTCGATCAAGAATTTCGCCCAAAAATTCGATCCGCAGCGCTTTCACCTCGACGAGGCGGAAGGCAAGAACTCGCTGTTCGGCGGGCTCGCGGCCTCGGGCTGGCATGTCGGCTCGGCCTGCATGAGCCTGCTTGTCGCGGACGGCCAGCGTCTGGCGCGAGAGGCAGCTTCACGCGGCGAGGAGGTCGCGGTGTGGGGGCCATCGCCGGGTTTTCGCGACCTGCGCTGGATCAGGCCGGTGCTCGCCGGCGACACCATCTCTTACGTCAACGAGGTCATCGACAAGCGTACCTCCGCCTCGCGTCCGGGCTGGGGCATTTTGACGGCCCGCACCACCGGCACCAACCAGCGTGGTGAGGAGGTGTACTCCATCACCGCCTCAGCCTTCGTGCCGACGCGCGCGAAGGGTTAGATCTGTTCCAAGATGAACGGCTGAAAAGAGCGCGCGAGTGTTGCCCGCGCGCTATGGACGCGATTCCGGGCGGCTGCCATAAGCCTGCGCAACATGGTTACCGCGAAGCAGTTTTGCGGAACCATCGAGTTGCTAACCAATTATGAACCTGTCGCTGTCTATTTGAAACGAATTGGGCAGAGTACAGGGGACGAGCACAATGGCAGACCGCGGCGCACTCAAGTTTGTTGGATTTATCTTCGCGACCGCGACGCTGGCCGTGATGCTGGTCGCGGGCATGGTGGTGAAGGGCTACGCCGATGGCGCCTACACCCTGGAAGCCTCGAGCATCGACGCGGCCCGGTAAGGGTTCGTTAACTTTTCGGGGCCGCCTGACGGTCCCGCCTCAGCGGCTATAGACGAACGCCAGCACCGCGATCGCAACCGCCAGCAATCCGACAAAGCGCAGCATGATCGTGCCGAACTGGTTCGGCGCGGGCCGCATCGGTATCGGGTCCGTGGTATCGGGCCGAATGCTTTCCATCTGAACTGTCCCCTGAGCCCGCGTAACACCGACGGGCGCTCGGCATTGGTCGCCGGGAAGGGGTGGAAGGTTCAAAAGTACACTCTCGTGTCCCGGACGCGCTGCAGCGTGCAACGCTGCTGCGCAGAGCCGGGACCCATCGCGACGCGCATTCCGGATTGGCCTGGCCCCGACTCTGCGGCGCGTCACCATAGCGCGTCTTAGACGCGCGTAGCTGCGCTTGTGGTGCCG
The DNA here is from genome assembly GCF_000282615.1 of Bradyrhizobium sp. YR681. Lineage (GTDB taxonomy): Bacteria > Pseudomonadota > Alphaproteobacteria > Rhizobiales > Xanthobacteraceae > Bradyrhizobium. Next base: position 4,176 of record NZ_AKIY01000018.1, read on the forward strand.
CACCGCGTCCGGGACACGAGAGCGCATCCCGGAATCAAAACCGCCGCGCTCCCTTCCGGGAACGCGGCGGTTCGGTGATGCCTGGTGCGAGCGATCAGCTATTGCGCAGGCCGTCGGCGGCGCGCTTCCACTGCGAGACGTTGTCGGCGATCATGCGAGTCGACTTCATCGCGGCCTGGCTGAGCTGGGCGTAGCCGGAGATCTCGCGCTGGACGCGCTGGCCTTCGGCATGGAGCAGGTCGCGCAGGCTCTCGAGCTCGGAGATCAGATTCTCGATCTCGGCGAGCGAGGTGCCGGCGACGCGCTGGATCAGCGAGTTGACGTTGTTGACGGTGGCCTCCGCGCTGGGGTCGAGCGGCGGCGCGTCGGTGGTGGTCGCCGCCGGGCGGCGCAGGTAGGCGATGTCGTTGCGGACGAAGTCGCGGATGCCGGCTTCGACCTCGGTGACGGCGGCGAGATTGGTGTCGACCGTCTCGGTCTCGGTGGCTTCGATCTTTTCCGGACGCATGGCGTTCATCGGTGTTCCCCTGTTCGCGTTGAGCGCAGCGCGAGTGTCCCCCGCACGACGAGTTCGGCAACCCGACTAGGGCGTCGGATTTTGACCGCAACTTGGCCGAGATACGGCAAGGGCGGACGATTCGGGGGCTTTGCCGTGGCGTATGGTTAGGAGAGTGTGAACGCTGTCGCGGCGATGCATTTCCATCCCTCATGGTGAGGAGCGCGAAGCGCGTCTCGGACCATCCAGGCCAGGCCCGGCTCTGGCAGCGGGGGCCTCGATCCTGCGAGACGCGCTCCCTTGGCGCGCTCCTCAGGATGAGGGGAGAAGGCGCGCGCGGGCTACCAGCTCTTCTTGAAGCCCGCCGTCACGCTCTTGTTGATCGCGCCCTGCGAGGTCTCGCCGACCGAGCCGGAGACGGTGACGTTGTCGAACAGTTTCTGCTCGGCGCCGAACTTGCGCAGCCATTTGTCGTCGGTGGTCGAGAGCGACTGGCCGGCACTGATGCTGGTGCCGGTGTCGGTGATGGTGACCTTGGCGGACTGGTCGGTCTCGTAATTGCGCGTGACGTGGCCGCCGACGCCGGGGAGCGCGGTGGTGCCCTGCTGGTTGACGCTGTAGCCGTTCTGGAGCGTCAGCGACGTGTCGGTCGACAACGGCACCGACTTGGTCAGCGAGGCCCCGAGCTTGCTCTGCTCGGCGCCGGGATCGACACGGGCTTCGACCGCGGTCTTGTCCCAGATCGCGCCTGCGCCGGGCGCGGTCGCGGCGGCCCAGGCGCTGCCGGAGGATTGCGGCAGGTTGCCGCCGTTGGCGGCCTTTTGGGCCAGCAGCTCGGACATCGTCCGCGGCTCGCTCGCCACCGTCATGTCGGCGCCGATGCGGGCGTCCCAGAACGAGGACACCGACTGCTTCACCGTCACCGCCGAGGAGCCGTTCGTGGTGGAATTCGACGACCAGTTCATCCCGTCATTGGCGGCGGCCTGCGCCCGCTTCTTGGCGGCGATGATGTCGCTGAGCGTGCCGGCGTCGATGGCGAGCTGGCTCCAGTCGAGCTTGTCGACGTCGATGCCCTTCATCACATCGGGATCATTGACGCTGGGGGCCTCCGCCGTCTCGGCCTCGTCGTCATCGTCGGGCGCTGCGGCTGTGGCAGGGGCGGGGGAGAAGGGCGGGATGATCTGCGCCGACGCCGTCACCACCGAGCCGAAAATGAGCGCGGCCGCCAGCGGCAGCCTGGTCCAGCCAAAACCTGTCGTGAATTCCATTGCCCTTGCCCGCGAGCCCTGACGCATCCGAGCCGCCAATATAAAGCGGCTTTTGGTGATGACCATGCGCCATTCGGTCCGCTCAATACATGGTGATCTATCGTTGCGAAATTGTGGCGGCTCGCTCCGAAGCCCGATGAGATCAAAAGCAGCGAACCAACGGGCCGCGCGAAAGGCGCGCGCCCGATGACGAGCTTCCCCTGCGACGGGCATCCGGCGGGGCTGGAGGCCAGGACGCGTCGCGGGGAGCATCAGTCGTCGGTCCCGAAAGCGGGGCCCGTTGGTGTCCCTCTCAGCCGACGCCGGTCATCTTCGGCAGATGAATGGCGCGGCCGAGTGCCTGCTCGACCAGGTCGAAGGTGTCGATCAGCACGCGCATGCTGATGAGCTTGCCCGCCCTGAACTGGGCGAATTGCGCGACCCGCAAGGAGATCGGCTTGTTGGAATCCAGCGCCGTCAGCGAATAGCGCAGCATCGAGGCGGCGGAATCGACGCCCAGCATAATGCTTTCGCGGTCGAAGCGGCGAACCCGGAAATTGTCGGCGAGCTGGCGGATGACGTCGAGCACGGCTTCCCTGCCCTGGCGCGCGCCGAGGAACGGAAACATGTCGATCGGGCCATAGAGCGCCCACTCGACGTCCTCGTCGATCAGGGCCTCGATATCCTCGAAATGCCGGTCGTTGATCGCGCGGTGCAAAGCGCGCGAGAAACGCCAGAGGCTGTGCTCTGTCATTTTGGGCAGTCCTGACGCTGGCTTGCAGAAAAACGGAAAACCACCCCATGCACGGCAATGTGCTCCGGGGCGCCTCAACTCATTTGTATACGAACAAAGTACAGGATTTCGGCCAAAACGCAATTCACGTTTTCGCAATGCACAATTGATGGCGCTTTGTGAGATTTACAACAGAACCCCGTATTTTACCGGTCCCTGCCGGGTACGGGTTCCCGTTCGATCGCGATGGCGTCGTCGCGCAGCGCCAGCAGGCCGAACAGCAGGCCGCCGCCGATCCCGCCGATGACGGCGCCCGCAGGCATGAAGGTGAAGAACACCAGCATGCCGCTATAGCCCTCGAAACTGGTGGTTTGTGCGATTTCGACGAAGGCAAGCCCGGCTCCGATGCCGAGCGCGGCCCCGCCCAGCGCACCCAGGAACAGTCCCAAGACAGCAAGCAACACGACCTTCATCGGCGAGCCCCGGCCGGCGTGCACGACGCCCCGGGATGGGTCTGGGGAGCGGGGAGGGAGGTTCAATTCGACGGCAGATCGAATTCGGGTGATCGGCGATCCCGGACATGGAGAGGAAGAACGATCACTCCACCCGCGTCCCCGTGATCAACGGCCCGATCTCGCGCTCCAGCACCTGCTGCACCAGGTCGTAGGAATCGATGATCTCGCGGATCTGCGCCACCTGCCCGCCGCGGAACGTGTAGAACACTGCCATGTCGAACTGCACGACGCGGTCGTTGCTGCGTTTCTTGAAATAGGTGTGCATGTAGGTCGCGACCTCGTCGCCGTCGGCGAGGATGTGCGGCGCCTTGTAGCGGACTTCCGAATAGCGCGACCAGATCGTCTGCCAGAGCTCGCGAAGCTCAGGCTTGCCGTGCCGCGGCACCATGTGCGGCAGCACGTCGATCGGGGCGTGCGTGAGGAAGTCGACGTCGTCGGTGCAGCAGGCCAGCGCCGCCTCGATGTCGCCGCGCGCGAACGCGTCGAGCAGATGCAGCACGCGTTGCCTGTTCAGCTTCTCAACACTCATGCTGCTCCCGCCGTCATTGGCCGTGGATTGCAAACGCGATCGTGCGGTGTGCGGGTCCATCGATCCGCAAAAACACAGGTCGATTGCAGCGTATGACGCGCAAACGCAATACCGGGTTCATGGGGTGCAAGCGCCGGTTGCGCCCGTGCTCGCATGCACGAATTTTAAGCGGCGGTCGCGCATCGTACAATGACGCCGCGTGCCTGGCGGCCGGCGTGCGTTGCCGCATCCGCGCAGGGAACCCGGAGCGATTAGTGCTCGTTGATATCAAAGCCACCGCATCCGGAGACATCGACCCATGAAATCCCCGCTTCTCGCCGCCGCTGCCGCGCTCCTCGTGCTCGGCGCCAGCTCCGCAGCCAACGCCAAGGGCTGCATCAAGGGCGCCGTCGTCGGCGGCGTCGCCGGCCACTATGCCGGCCATCACGGCGTGCTGGGGGCCGCCGCCGGCTGCCTCTACGGCCGCCATCGCGCCAAGGAGCAGGAAAAGCAGCAGCAACAGCAGAGCCAGGTGAACGGGCAGGGCAAGCTGTAAGCTCCGGTCATCCTCAATAGTGCGATCCCGCCGCCGCATCGGCGGTCCGCTCCCTCGCCCCGCTCTTGTCCGCCGTAGCCTTGGCGAAGGCGGATGCGGGGGCGCGACGAGCTTCGCTCGCGCTGAGAGGGTTGGGGTGAGGGGGAGCCTCTCCGGGGACGCTAGCAGTCGGACTCGCGCAGAGTCCTCCTCACCCGAAATTCCCGCCTTCACCGCGAATTTCGACCTCTCCCCGCAAGCGGGGCGAGGTGAACATCGCCGCGTGACCCGCCTCACATCACCCCGGTCCCGCCGCAGCTATCGTCATTGGCATGTCATCTGGGAGACGTGCCATGGCCGCCATCGCCGCCGCAAGAAAGTCCCGCCTGCACAACGCGCTCGAAGGCCTCGCGCTGACCGCGACGCTCCAGAGCTTCCCGACCTTCGCCGCCGCCGCCTTCCTGCTCAAGCTCGCCGGCAACCACGACCTCTCCGGTGACCCCGGCGTCGCCATCTTCGTCGCCATCGCCTCGCTCGCCCACGCGATGCTGGCCGTGACTTTCGGGCCGAGCTTCCCGCATTTGTTCAAGACCGTCTACGAACCGAAATTCTTCGAGGCTCACCTATCGCTCGCCGACAAGATCACGGCATGGCGCACCCAGCCGGTCGCATCCCTCCAGCTCGTGACCATCGTGCTGCTGCTGTCGGTGATGGCGGTGGTGACGGCGAGCGTGGGGTGAACGCATCATGCCCTTCATCACCGCGTCGAAAGCCGGCCCGCTCAACTGGCTCGAAGGCTTTGCCCTCACCACGATTCTCCAGGGTTTTCCGATCTTCGCGGCGGCCTCGCTGATGGTGAAGCTGCTGGGCGACTACCGCGGAGGCAGCCACATCCTCACCATCGCGATGGCGTCGGTCTTCTACAGCATCTTCGTCGTCTCGGCCGGGGCGGCATTCCCGAGGGTCAACAGCGGCTATGAAGCCCAGTTCTTCGACGCGAACCTGTCCCTCTCCGAAAAGATCGCCCGCTGGCGCGCCAAGCCAGCGACGTCGCTGCAGCTCATGGCATCGGTGTTGCTGCTGTCACTGCTGGCGGCAATTGCGGGATGAGGGCCATTCTTTCCGTCATTCCGGGGCGACGCAAAGCGGCGAGCTATGATGCGCAATTGCGCATCTGAGAATCCATAGCCACGACTGGAGCGGACGATTCCCCGCCTCCTACCTCTTCTTCCACCCACCCCGCCGCCCCGGCATCCCACCCGTCGACTTCGGCGCCGGCCCGAACTCCGGCCCCGACTGCCTTGAATCCGTCGGCTGGATGATCCGGCTCGTGCTGCCGAACGGCTTCGCCGGCAGCGTCTGCTTCTCGCGATAGGGCAGCGATTCCGGGCCGTGCATCTCGTCGAGATGCGGCTTGTGGACCTTCGAGCC